>VCAY01000039.1 GCA_013607635.1 Campylobacterota bacterium | reverse complement strand
TCGAAAATCTGTTCTCTATGCTTCACTTGTTTTGTGGAGGGGAATTATAGGGGAAACTGTCTTAGGGATTGCTTAATAATTGGAAGAGATTTTCAAAATTTTATTTTTTACCCTTATGCTTCGATAATCCAACCACCACCAATTAGCTTATCATCTTCATAAAAAACAGCCGCTTGTCCAACTGCAACACCAAACACATCTTCATTAAGAGTCACCTCTGCCGTATCGCTTTTAACTTGGACATGACACTTAACTGCTTTGGTACGATATCGCAATTTTACGGTTGCATCAAACTCTTTACCATCATTAAAAAAGTTCAAATTGTTTATTACCACTCGATTACAGCCAAGTTCATCCCGTTTTCCAACAACAATTTGGTTCTTTTCCGGAATAATTTTCGTAACAAAATGGGGATCGTGTGCACCATTAACTGTAAAACCTCTTCTTTTGCCAATAGTGTAGTGCATATACCCTTTGTGCTCACCAACTACATTGCCATCTTTATCAAGCACTTCACCTGCCTGATCTACTGTCAGATGATTTTTTAAAACATCCGTATAGGTCGTTTCAACAAAACATATCTCACTTGACTCCGCCTGTGTTGCAAACGATTCTAATCCTTCCATGGAGGCTGCTAATTTTTTAATATCACTTTTTTTCCTCTCACCAAGCGGGAATTTAAGCCTTGGGAGAATTTTTGGATTAATATAAAACAAAAAATAGCTTTGGTCTTTTGTATCATCATCTGCCATATACAGATACTTACCATCTGTTTTGATATAGTGCCCAGTTGCCAAAAAGTCCGCACCGACCTTATCTGCAAACTCCATCATCGCACCAAACTTAATGTTTCTATTACACAAAGCACATGGATTTGGTGTTTTACCGTCAGCATAAGTATCTATAAAAGGTTGATACACTTTTTCATTAAACTTTTCTTGAAGATCAAGCACATGCAACTTAATTCCGACAAAATCAGCTGCCTTTTGCGCGCGTGCCTGATGGATCTCATGGTATCCCGGTTTTGAGTGCAATTTCATATAAACACCCTCAACCTCGTACCCTTCCTCTTTGAGCAACAATGTAGCGATAGTTGAATCAACACCACCACTCATCCCTACAAGAACTTTTTTCATATTTTTATCTAACCTTTTAACTGGTTCAGTCTTTCTCTTTTGCTTCCAATTGAAGTTATCTGCACACCGAAGTTTCCATCTACAATAACAACTTCCCCCTCAGCGATAACATGATTATCTACCAATATCTCCAACGGGTCATTTGCCAATTGGTTAAGTTCAATAACAGAACCAATATCCATATTAAGTACATCTTTTAAAAGCATCCTTTTTTTACCAATACGCACTCTAACCGGTAATTTTACATCCATAATGAGTGCAATATTACTCATCTCATCTTCAGAGAGTTTAACTTTTGGATCACAATTATCATTTGAGCCTACATCACCTGTCGTTTCTGTATCACTTGTAACATCTACAATATCTTCATCAGCACCTGAAAGCTTGCTGTTTAATTGAGCATCCATTATCAACATAAACAAAGAGCTGACTTCACCCAGTCCAAATTTATAAACATGCATCTTGCTAAAGTCTTCAAGGCTTATATCTTCACCTTCAGCTACTACTGTTGCACTCTCTACACTAAATGAGAGTGCAGGCAACTCCTTTTGCGCTGCAAGTGCATTGGAAACAGCACCAAAAATATTCGACACTATCTCTTTGATCGCATCGATATCATCTTCTGTAACATCTTCCCTGCTACTAGCATCTTCACCCATCATCATATCAGATAACGCAGCTGTAAGATTTGGTGGTAAAGCAATCATAATATCTGCATCTACATCACTTGTCACCTTGAGTTTTACAAGCACGATAGGTGGAACAATATTGGATATAATGCTAAGTTCTTGCTCCTCTTTGAGCTCTAAAGTTGGAGCAACACCGACAAGCGCTTCTATTGTTGCAACAGTTTCATTTTCAAATAACTTTATAAAATCACTCATCTTTACTCCTCATCCTCTATGCTTTCATCTAAGATATCATAGTTACTTTCATCCTCATGGATCATATCTCGAACACCAGAAATCTTACTGTGTCTCTGTTTTTCAAGGTTTTCTAATGCAAATTTTACAGCATCTTTTTCTGTTTCAATAATCTCTGTGACAGCTATCGATTTTCTAAATCTTCTTAATCCTATCTCTCCTTTAAACCGCTCTTTGCCATCAACTGCTACAGTAATTATATCATCTGCAGGACTAGAAAGGCGCAAAACGTCATCTTTTTTAAGATCGAGTATTTCCCCCAATGAAAGCTCTGCAGTTCCCAAATTGGCTTCAACACTCACTTTTGCCCCACCTAAAAGAACTTTCAATTCTGTATTTCTCGATTTTTTTGAGCTTGTTTCATTAAGCATCAGATCACGTGAGGCAAGTTTTGGCAACACTGGTTCTAACGAGATAACAGGGTAGCATATATTCATCATACCTGAACTGTGACCAATAATAATCTCCATCACAACCATTACAACAATCTCATTTTGTGCTACAATCTGCACAACATTAGGGCTTGATTCTTTTGACTCAATCGTTGGGTAGATATCCATTACCGGAGCCCAAGCTTCTTTAAGTGTGCTCATCATCACTCTTAGAATTGTTTCAAATAAAGAGAGCTCAATATCTGAAAATTCTCTTGTTGAGTCAAATGGCTCCCCTTTTCCACCCAAAAGTCTGTCAAGCATAGGAAAAGCGATTGAAGGGTTAATCTCAATAACCCCACTTCCCTCCAAAGGCTTCATCGAAAAAACATTAAAACTTGTAGGGTTTGGTAAACTCATAAGAAATTCACCATAGGTCATCTGATCAACAGAATGCAATTGTATCTCAACAATACTTCTCATAATTGAAGAGATTTTAGATGCCAAACTTCTTGCCATTTTGTCATGCACCCCACGAAATGCACGAAGTTGCTCTTTTGAAACTCTATTTGGCCGCTTAAAATCGTACAGTGTAACCTGACGCTGAGGGATAAGGCTATCATCCCCCGATTCTAGAACATCATCCCCTTCATCTTCAACAACATCTAAAAGAGCATCTATCTCTTCTTGTGAAAGTATATCTGCCATCTTAAGCCCCTAATTTTTCTTTGATCTTTTGCAAGACAGATTTATGGATCTGAGAAATCCTCGACTCTGTAATATTGAGTATTTCACTAATCTCTTTAAGCGTCATCTCTTCAAAATAATACAACTGAATGATCATCTGCTCTCTCTCTTTGTAGGTAGCAAGGATCTTTTTAATCACCTCTACTAGCTCATCCTTCTCCACCTGTGCGAGTGCTGCACCCTCATCACCAACTTGCAGTTGGTCATGAAGAGGCATTACCGTATAGATATTTGATGCAATTCTTGCTTCGTGAATTTTCTCAACATCTTCATCTAAAATCTCTGCCAATTCTGCATCGCTTGGCTCTTCATCATGTGTCAGACGATACTCTTCAACTGCATAATCGATCGATTTAATCAACTTACGATTTGCTCGACTGACAACATCAAGACTTCGAAGATAATCAAGCATTGCTCCATAAACTCTTTTTTTGGCATAACCCCAAAAGTTATCGTTAAGTCCCTCATCATAGCGCCTTGCCAATTTAATCAGCTCTTCTGTTCCAATGGCACTAAGATTGCTATAGTCTATTGAGCTTGGCAATCTTTCTTTAAGACGAAACGCCATAGCCTTTACTGCTGGAAGGTACTGAATCGCCAATTCATCCTCTTTGTGTTTCAAGTCTTGGACATAAGCATTATGCATCGCTAGCCTTTAGATCCTCTGCATTCATTTTAATTGCCATATCGGTTAACTTACATGCAGAGTCTATCACCTTTTCACGTTTGTTGATTTCACCAACAAACCTGTCAAGTTCTCGCTCATGGTTGTCTTTTGGAAAGCGGTATGCTCGTACACTGATCGTTTGATAATACAAAGCAACTACAATATGAGAAAACAGATAAAAAAATGCTGTTATCAAAAATGTATATGTAAACAGTCCTACTGCATCAAAAGATTTTAAAATGCCAAAAACGATCCCCACAAAGAAACCTTGAACTGTAAAAAAATAAACAAAATTCTCACCCAGCATAGAGCCTCACTTTTGATTAGAAGTGTTCCATAAGGCGCTTAAAAAGTCCAGAAAGTCCACTTTCGTTTGATTCTACGAGCACATTGCGTTCCAATTTTCCCCTAATTTTTTGTACAATCGTTTCAATATCTTTAGTTGCCTGAGCTGATGGGTAAAGCACAGAAAAAAGTGCTCGCTGTTTCACCGACGCAGCAACTTTTGCATCGTCATTAATTTTCCCAAGCAGCTGTAAGTTTAATTGATTACCAATATTGGCCTGTGCTACTTTTTTAATCTTCTCAAAAACACCGACTGCCTCTTTTTCATTTTTCACCTGATTCATGATCATATTGATATCATCTCGCAACGTTGCTACCGTTTTGATCGTAGCATACGCATCAGTAATTGCAGCAGGATCTGGAACAGTGACCACGATCACATCATCTGCAGCATTTAAGAACATCTGTATATGTTCTCCTATGCCAGCCCCCGTATCGATTAGCATCACATCAAGTTTATCAAGCACCTGCGCTTCTTGCATAAACCGCTCAAACAACGCTTCATCGGAGTATTTCAAGATCTCATCACCACTCTCACCGGGGATAAGGATCAAATTTCGTGTAATAGGGATTAAAATATCCGATACAGTTGCTTCCCCTTTGAGTACATGCAAGATGTTTTTTTTGATTTTGACATTAAACATCACATCAAGATTAGCAAGCCCGATATCTGCATCAAAGATACCGACATTAAGACCCTTTTGTGCTAACAAGTAGGCAAGATTGGAGCTGATGGTACTTTTACCCACACCACCTTTACCACTGGTTATAGCAATAAAACGGGTTTTCTTTGCTTTTTTAGCACTACTTGAAGCTACGAGCTCTTGCAGTTTTTCAGCCTGATGCCCCATCATGCTTTGCTCCTGTTAAATCCATGCAGTAAACACTCCACTAAAAAGTCGCTCGATGCCGTAACCAAATCCTCAGGAACCTCTTGACCGACAGAGAAGTAGCTGATCGGTTTTTTTGTCTCATAAGCCAATGAAAAAACATTACCAAAACCTATCGTTTCATCTAGTTTTGTAAACATTAAAGTATCGACATTTAACGAGGAGAAATTATCGTACGTCATCTTCAAATCTTTATACTTAATACTACTTGGCATCACCAAAACCACATCGATATTGTAACTTGTAGTATTGGCACTTAGACACTCATAAATTTTTTCGATCTTCCCTTTATCGTAAGGGCTTGAGCCCATAGTATCGATTAAAATATAATCACAGTACTTTAAAGACTCCAGCGCTGAAGAGAACTCCGGAGGATCCACAACCGTCTCAATCCCAAGTTTCATCATCCTTGCATATTGCATCAACTGCTCAACCGCACCTATACGGTAGGTATCTAAAACAACAAGCCCCACTTTATATTTTTTATCAAGAAGGTAAGAGTATTGTGCTGCAAGTTTTGCGATCGATGTTGTTTTACCAACTCCAGTTGGTCCTACGAGCATCATCACTTTCTTAGTTCCGACCGAAGGTGTACTTTCCATACGAACAGGCACCATTTTTCTAAGAATTGTTTGAAAATAACGTTTGACAGTTGCTGAGTTTTCCCGCATCTTTAGCGGCATGTGTTCAAGTGTAATTTGCATCAACATATCAAGATGCTCTTTATTCATCCCACTTTGTGAGGTCAGACGATAGATCTCGGCAAATTCGGGTGGGATCTGTGTTGCAACATCGGGAGATTTTTCATCCCAAAACATATTTTGGATGATTTTTACCTTGTCCGCAAGTTTATTGATCTCAGACTTGATCTCTTTGAGCTCTTTTGGTTCGGTGTATTGAGGTTGTTGTTTTGGCATACCCTCGTAAGGGTTTAAGCCTTCTGTGACCTTAGATATTTGAGAGATTTGCTCAGCTGCACTTGAGATATCAAAAAGTACATCTTTGGTTTCTTCTTTAAGTGGTTGCTGTGATCTAAGTGGCTTTTTTGGTTTGTTATAGGTATCTTTGATCATGGTGGCATCATCGACACCTATAACAATCTCATACAACCCTTCTCTTCCAAGAGACTTCTTTCTTATTTCTCTGGTTTCAATGAGCATCCCCTCATCACCAATCTCCATCTTTGCTTTTTTCAGTGCTTCTGAAGGAGATTTCCCGGTAAATGTTAACATCTTCATCGAACTATACCTGCTAATGGGATCACTACACTCTGCCTTTCATGCCAATGGGGATGGGGAACGATCAGATCTTTGGTATCGATCGTTACGTTATCAAAAAATATTATATCCAAATCTAAAGTTCTTGGAGCATTGGCAAAACTTCTTTTGCGCCCAAAAAGCTTCTCTACATGTAGCAAATAACGCAAAAACCGCTTAGGTTGCATCGAAGTTTTTAGCTGCATCACTGCATTGAAAAAATGATCCTGCGCCTCATACCCAAAGGGTGGATTTTTTAAAAGCATTGATGTCTGCATCACTGCAACTCTTTTTTCCCTTTGTAAAAAATAAAACAGTTTGTGCAATCTTCGCTTCATGTCACCTATATTTCCACCAACCCCAACTATTACATCATAACGATGCGGGGTTGAATTTTTTCGTTTTTTGTACGGAAAACGCGATCCATAAAAGGCTGTAAGCTTTTTATCGATATTGCGTTTACGATACATGCAACTTACTACTGTGCTTTTTTCTGCGCTTCTTGTGCCGCTGCAATCTCGTTCATAATTTGGATCATCCCCATCATAGCCAAGTGGTAACCAAATGGACCAAAACCAACAATCGAAGATGCACAAACAGGTGCGATCATATTTTTTTGTCTAAAATCTTCACGTCTGTGGATATTTGAGATATGCACCTCAATCGTTGGAATATTTACCGCAGCAATCGCATCACGAATCGCAATAGAAGTGTGGGTGTATGCTGCTGCATTGATGATGATACCATGCGCTTCACCGTAACACTCTTGGATCTTGTCAACAAGTTCACCCTCTAAGTTGCTTTGAAAAAACTCTATCTCAAGACCATTTTGTGTTGCTACATCTTTCATCTGTGCATGAATCTGTTCTAACTTCATTGGTCCATAAATATGTTGTTCTCTTGTACCTAGCATATTTAAGTTTGGACCTTGGATCACTACTATTTTCATCGTCTACCTTTAATTATGGGCACCTCTAAAAACCCTAAGTGGTCTCAGCTTTTCATAGAGAGTTGTAATCAAGGCAGATGTTCTTTAGTGTAGCCGTAGCTACACTGAAGGTTATCTAACGCAGAGTACAGCTCTCTATGTAAAGCCCTTTGGGAGGGATAAAAAAAGCGAATTTGCAAAAAAATTTTTATCACCGTAGCTTTGGCTACGCTTCAAAAAAGGTTTTTCACAACTTCATCTTTTTTTCTTCCCTCTGAGAACCACTTAGGGTTTTTAGAGGTGCCCTTATTTTTCTATTTAAAACTTTAAGGTATTATTTTACCTAAAATAAACAAAATATAGTTTAAATTTTCTCATAAAGTAAGACGAATGAAAATAATTGTTCCAAATTTTATCCTTTCACCCGATCAACTGTTAAGCAATAAGGCCGTTGCATTTGATCAAGTTATTTATAAGATAGATACAGTTGATAACTTGCAAAAACTCTACCCTGATGCTGATGTGATACACTTGGCAAAAAACTCTCTACTGATGCCGGGACTCATCAACGCCCATGTGCACATAGAATTTTCCAAAAACAAAACAGAACTAAGTTATGGAGACTTCATCAACTGGCTTTACAGTGTTATAGAAAACAGAGAAGAGCTTATTAATGAGTGTGACGTGCTGTGTATGCAAGAAGCGATTGATGCGATGCTACAAAATGGCATCACCACTTTTGGTGCGATCAGTTCACATGCGATGGATCTTGAAGCGTGTGCCAATGCCAAACAAAATGTTGTATTCTTCAATGAACTTATCGGATCACAAGCGGGTATGGCAGATGCACTCTTTGGAGATTTTATCGCAAGACTCGATGCAAGCAAACATATACAAAGAGAAGGGTTTTACCCGGCAGTTGCAATCCACTCCCCCTACTCGGTTCATCCAATCCTCATCAAAAAAGCATTGGAGATTGTCAAAAATGAAGAGTTAAAACTCACAGCCCATTTTATGGAAAGCGAGGCTGAGAGAGAATGGCTTGACAAGAGTGAGGGAGATTTCAAAGAGTTTTTTAAAAAATTTTTAAACCAAGAACACAATCTCAGCGATGCAAGTGAGTTTTTGGAGCATTTCAACACTACACCGACACTGCTAACACATGTTGTACAATCAAACAAAGAGGAGCTACAAACAATCAAACAGGCTAATCACACCATCATCCACTGCCCAATCTCCAACAGACTCCTTGGCAACGGGATATTAAACATCAAAGAGCTTAACGATCACAACATCCCATGGATCATTGCAACAGATGGGCTAAGTTCCAACTATGAACTCAACCTTTTTGAGGAGATGAAGATCTCACTGATGAACCATGCAAACGCACCCCTTGTGCCATTTGCCAAACAGCTCATCAACGCTGCAACCAAAAACGCTGCTAAAGCACTTGGTCTTAACACCGGAGAGATCAAAGAGGGGAAAAATGCCGATATGATAGTGATCGATCTTGAGAGTGAACCAAATGAGGAGTTGGCTGTTCATTTACTATTGCATCGTTATAATATCTCTAAAGTATTTATCAACGGAAAACTAGAACTTGGGAGTTTGTAATGGAATTTTTCAAAAAACTTTTTTTGCCTATCACGGCACCTATCAAATTTATTCAGGAGCATTTTAAGGCTACTTTGCTTGTTTTGTTTGTCATCATGCTTATCGCACCCGCATCACAACAGGAACTCAAGCAGCACAATCTTGAAAAAATTGATCTCGTAGGTCCCATCTTTGATGCAACCGAAGTGGTGGAGAAGATCGACAAAGCAGCACAAAACCCTACTGTCAAGGGGATACTGCTAAGTGTGGACTCACCCGGTGGTGCTGTAGCACCCTCTGTTGAGATAGCGTATGCGATCAAACGTGCAAAAGAACAAAAACCGGTTGTTGTTTATGCCAAAGGAACCATTGCAAGCGGGAGTTATTATGCAAGTATCTGGGCTGATCGCATTGTTGCCAATCCCGGAAGTATGGTGGGTAGTATCGGTGTGATTATGCAAGGAGCCAACCTTGAAGAGCTGCTCAATAAGATCGGCATCAAATCACAAGTGATCAAAGCTGGAAAATATAAACAGATCGGCACACCCGATCGCCAATGGACAGAATATGAGAAAAATGAACTCAACAAAGTGATCCAAGCAACTTATGATATGTTTACACAAGATGTTGCTAATGCAAGGGGCTTGGATATTAAAAAACGCAATATCTACGCAGATGCACATATCTTTACAGCCTCACAAGCAAAAGATGTTGGACTTATAGATATCGTGGGTGTTGCACATGATGCAAAGAACTTACTTATTAAACTTAGTGGTGTTACAAACCCCGTATGGAATCAAGAAGACAAATTAGACAAAATTATCAAAAAACTCTCAGCTTCAAGTATGGCAATGTTCCACACTTATTTTCCAACGCTCTCTTTACGATAAACCCTCTGAGGGTTTATCTCTCTTTTTTCTAAAACTTTCGCACGCACAATCGTTATATCGCTCTGTGCTTCAAAAATATCCTCCACATATAACGCTTCAAGATCAATCACTTGATCAGCTTTAACAAGTTGTGCATACCCTTTCTTGGTTTTATGTTTTGGATTGTTGGCTTCTAGCATAGCTTTGAGATTATTAAGTTGCATTTGGGCATTGTTTAACTTATTTGCTATCGCTTGAGGAAAATTATCTCTCAGTACTTCAAACGATCGCCTATAACCCTCCATCTTAAAAGTGATCGTTTGGTTAAAACTACTTTGGAGTGAAGCTATTGTCTCACGATGTTGTTGCATCTTTCGCTCAATAGAGTGTTGCTCAAACGATCGTTTTAAGTGCTCTAACTCCTGAGTTTTTTGGTTGAGTTTTTGTACTATAGCTCTATCATACTGCTGTGCCAATACATCAATGTTTTGCAGTAGTTCATACTGATCGGGCAAAGCGATCTCCATCGCCACACTTGGAGTTGCCGCTCGCACATCCGCTACAAAATCACTTATAAGGTAGTCTATCTCATGCCCCACCGCTGAGATGATCGGTGTATTTGCCCCGTAGATCGCATCGGCAACAACCTCTTCGTTAAATGCCCAAAGATCCTCTTGACTCCCACCGCCACGCCCAACAACCATAAAATCGTACCCTTTGGTATCTGCTTGCTTGATCGCACCGACAATACTTTGTGATGCATGTTCCCCTTGAACTAGCACATCATAGATATCTACTTCTAAGTTTCGGTAGCGTTTATTGGCAACACGGAGCATATCTTGCAGTGCTGCTCCCGTTGCTGAAGTGATAAGTGCTATTTTTTTAGGGTATTTTGGCAGTTGTTTTTTGCGCGAGGGATCAAAGTACCCTTTTTGTGAGAGTTTTTGCTTTAACTGCTCATACGCCAACGCCAACGCCCCCTGCCCTGAAGGCTCAATCATAAAACAGTTGATCTGATAACTGCCGCGAGGCTTATAAACACTGATGGCTCCATCTACAAGCACTTTTAAACCCTCTTCAAGCCTAAACTTCAACTTTGTGGCATTACCACGAAACATCACACAACTGACAGCAGAGTCTTTGTCTTTGAGGGTAAAATAGATGTGTCCGGAGTTGTGAAAAGTGATACGAGAGAGCTCCCCTTCTACAAATACCCGCTCAAAACTATTCTCTAATAGATGTTTTATTTGCTCGTTAAATGCTGAGACGCTTAAAGGATTCAAATGCTCATATCCTTTTTTCTCAACTGAGCTTGTTTATCAACTATCATATCTTCTCTCTTTCCAATAACGAGCACTTTTAGATTCAAGTATCTCATAAACTATTCTTACTTGTTTTTTTGCAATATACATTTTACGAAGAGCAGAAAGGTTCATACCATAATTCGTACAGAGTTGTTAAGCTTTTTTTAAATCCCCAAATAATTCCATACCAAATTAGACAACAAGTTTGATTGCTCTATAATTAGGCATTTTAAAGCGAAAAGGTTACACTTAAAAACTTCACCCAACGGGTGCAACTTTTTCCAAAACGAGAGAATTATAGTGCAAACTACATTA
>VCAY01000038.1 GCA_013607635.1 Campylobacterota bacterium | reverse complement strand
CCAGTCAGTAAAGTGTGCGATCGCATTAACAGATTTGATAGCCTGAATAGGTCCTTCTAGTGTAGAGAACATGTAGAATGTAGAACCAAGGACCATAAACTTAATTAGCGGAGACGCTGCAACTTGTTGCCACTCACCCTTCATAGTAAGAAGCATATTGATCGCTGAACCCCAAGATGGCAAGATAAGGATTACGGAGAAGATTGAACCCATAGTCTGCATCCAATCAGGAACAGTTGAATAAAGAAGGTGGTGACCACCAGCCCACAAATAAACAAACATAAGTCCCCAGAAAGAAAGGAGTGAAAGCTTATAAGAATACACAGCTTGACCAGATTCTTTTGGTAAGAAGTAGTAGATCATAGCAACAATTGGCACCGTAAAAACAAATGCAACCGCATTGTGACCAAACCACCATTGAACTAATGCATCATTAGTACCAGCATACATAGATACAGAGTGCCACCAAGCACCGATACCACCAGAAGCAAAGTATGTTGGAACTTCCATATCATTGAAAAGGTAAAGCATTGCGACACCTAAGAAAGTAGCGATGTAGTACCAAATAGAGATATACAAACTCTTCTCACGACGGATACCGACAAGACCAAAAATACTAATACCAAACAGTACCCAAACGACAACAACAGCGATGTCGATTGGCCATTCAAATTCAGCATATTCTTTTGAAGTCGTAACACCGGCAAAAAGTGAAACAACAACTGCAACAACAACTAAAAGGTACAACCAGAAGTGTAGTTTACCGATAAACATCAAGAAACCAGATTCTGCCATCGATACTTTTAGTACACGCTGACCAACATAATACCAAGTAGCCCAGATACCACTTAGTGTAAAACCATAGATAACCGCATCTGTATGCAGTGGACGAAGACGACTAAAGTTAGTAAATTCGGCAACTCCATGCCCTAGTATTGTATTAATACCAGGAAAAGCAAGTTCAAATGCTAAAGTTACACCGATGAGCATCCCTACAATTCCTAAAAGAACAGTAGTTAGCATAAACATCTTTGCAACCGTATAGTCGTACTCTAATGGACGATTCTCCATATATAGCCTCCTTAAGATTCAAAGCAATTAAGCTTAATCTATACAAGGTATAAAATTAAGCCAATTAACACTGTATATTAACAATAGAAATGTTTAATTAATCTTAATTTGGAATAAATTTTGTAGATTTATTATCTTTTTGTTTACTTCTGAAAATTAATTTATGATTAAATTATCATTAATATTTGAAAAACAGATAAGTTTTTTTAATAAACTTATCTTTTGATGAGTGTTAAAAACTCATTGAAGATGTAGCGACTCTCTTTTGGTCCTGGACTTGCTTCTGGATGGTGTTGCACAGAGAAAATAGGCTCATCTTTATATTTTAATCCTTCGATGGTTCCATCAAAGAGATTTTTATGTGTCACCTCTGCAATCTCAACGATGCTATCGGGCACATTATAGTTATGGTTTTGCGCCGTGATCTCAACCAAACCTGTTTTTTCGTTTCTTACAGGGTGGTTACCGCCATGGTGACCAAACTTAAGTTTAAAAGTATCATACCCGTGTGAAATTGAAAGCAGTTGATGCCCCAAACAGATCCCAAACATCGGCACTTTTGCAGCGATGAGCTTTTTGATCTGCTCCTGCTCTTTTTTGAGCACCAACGGATCACCCGGGCCGTTTGACAAAAAGACACCATCAATCAACTTATTATTATATTTTTCTATAAGATCTTCGGCAATAAAATCGTTTGGCAACACCTCTACACCTATGCCTGCTGCCACAATCTCGTTCAAAATATTACGCTTAATCCCAAAATCGATCACCGCAATCTTAGCTTGTTGTGGTGGCGGCATATCGTACTCAAACTTTGTGCCATTATAGGTGCTTGAACTATGTACATAGGGCTCTTTGGTACTTACCTGTTCAATATAGTTCACATCTTCGATGCGCGGTGAATTTTGCAGAACTTTTTTAAGTTCCTTTTTATCGCTGATCTGTGTAGATGCAACCATCATCATCGCACCTTCAGCTCTTAGCATCTTTGTCAGGTATCTTGTATCGATCTCACAAATGCCCATCACATCATGCTTTTTCAAAAAAGCTTCAAGTGAATCTTCGGCACGAAAGTTTGAGTATCTTGGCTGGTATTTACGAACAATCATCCCCTTAGCATGCGCTTTGGTGCTTTCCATATCTTGATCATTCACACCCACATTGCCAATCTCCGGCATCGTAAATGTCACAAACTGTCCTGCATAAGAGGGATCACTCATAATCTCTTGATACCCTGTCATCGAGGTATTAAAAACGATCTCCCCCACTTCTGTTTTGTCAGCACCAAAACTTTTTGCCTGCAGGTATGTACCGTTTTCTAGGTAAATATATAGATTTTGTAACGCAGCCATGATTACTCCATACCCCTTTTTAATAGTTCCTCTTTATAGAGCTTCTCGTAAAGGATCTCAAACTCATCAGTCCCTGGGATAAACTTACGTTTATATGAGCGGATCTTCTCCATAACAGCATCTTGAATCTCTGATGTATCTGCAATAAATGAAGTGATAGCGTTATAGATGATATTTTTCACACGGTTTTCAGAAACATCAAAGTTGATCAAATCCTCTTCATACAGTGCATCAAGAATTTTGTGCGAGATATCGGAATATCTGTCATCATAATCCAAAATAACACCAAATTCTGGAGCCAATTTTTTCTTGATCATGAAGAAAAGCTGACGCTCATCTGCAAGCATAAACTCGATCTCTTCTTCGTTGGCTTCAAGCATCTCGTTGACTTTCTCTTCAAGTGCCATCTCTTTTTTCACACTCTCTTCAAACACCTTTGAAGCTTCTTGAGCAACAGCTTCAAGCCCTTTTGTCATGGTAACAACACCACTTCTGTTCAAGTCGATTGCTATTTTATTGGTAATATGGGGAACTGTCTTTAATGATATCTTCATGGCAATGACCTACTTCTTAAAAAATTAGGACATTTTACAATAACTAAAGTAAAACTTTGATTATTTGGCTAAAAGTTGTGTAAGCTCAGAGGCTTTTTTACCATCCATCTTGCTTAAAATCTTGCCGATTATTTTAGGCTTAAGCGCTTGCAAAATCTTTGCGGCATCCTGATTTTCCATATTTGAGAGGATATTTGCAGCTGAAGCGGGCTTCATTTTTGCATAGGTTTGTGCCACTTGATCCATCTTTGTAGATTTTAATTCTGCCAATACTTTTTCGTTTCGATCAAGCATCGCTTTAACATTGGCTTCCCTTTTTTTGATTGCATCAAGTTTGTTGTTAACTTCCTCTTGAAGTTGTGAGAGTTTTGTTTCTTTCTCTTTAAGGAGTGCTTCAGTAGCTGTTTTCAAAGATTCTAAAGCCTGTTTTTGCTCATCGATCCGCTCTAGTTCAACCAAAAGTTCACTCTTTCTTTGTTTAAAAATCTCTGTACACTCAAACAGTTTATCGCTCGTTTGCAATCCAAAAAGCGAATGGGTAAACATAAAAAGGAGTAGGAGTTTTTTCATGAGATTAACCTCTGTTTGGTGTTGTTTGCAAAGGTGATCAAAGCCACTTCATCAAGCTCTTTGGATTCTTTACGTTTTTGTTCTTGTTTGATTTTTTCTATCTCTTGAAGTTCAAGATATTTGTACTTTTCATACTCTATGGTAGCTTTTTGTAGCTCTTTTCTTGCATCTTCAAGATCTTTTTTTGCATATAGCACCCACTCTTCATTGTGGCGTATCACACCCCTTTGGATATCTAAAAGTGCACGGTTTGCAAGGAAGTCTGATATTTTTCCGGTTTGTGTAGGGGCTATCTCACCTAATGAAAGCAAAGAATCTTCAAGTGCTTTGTGTGCCTTTTGCAACACACTATTTTTTGCCTGAAATTCACGCTCACTCTTTTGCATCATATCTTTTTTGACACTCACTAAAGAGCTGTAACGCGTCTTCATCGTCAGTACTTCCTTACACTATTATCGTATCATCTCTCTCTGGCGATGTTGATATTATACCAACTTTTGTTTGAGCCACCTCTTCAATCACTCTGACATACTCTTGTGCCGAAGGCGGTAGGTCTTCAAATTTTCTCACACCCACAGAGTTGTTCCAGCCTTGAAAAGTTCTATAAATTGGCTTGACATTTTCCAAATCAACCGGCACATAATCGATCTCTTTACCATTATACTCATACGCCACACACACTTTCACCTCATCAAAGCCATCAAGCACATCAAGCTTCATGAGTGCCAGCTGATCACAACCGTTAAGGCGACTTGCGTATCTTGTTGCTACTGCATCAAACCACCCACAGCGTCTTGCACGCCCTGTCGTTGTACCAAACTCATGCCCTTGCTCACCCAAACGCTTACCATCTTCACCCAGATCTTCTGAAGGAAACGGTCCGTTACCAACACGAGTACAATATGCTTTAACGATCCCCATTACGGTTCCGATATCTTTAGGATTCAGCCCAAGCCCTGTACACGCTCCGGCACTTACCGTTGAGCTTGAGGTTACAAACGGATAGGTTCCATGATCGATATCAAGCATTGTCCCTTGCGCACCCTCAAGAAGTACCCTTTTGTTCTCTTGATCGAGCGCTCTCCACACCATCTGCGTTGTATCGGTGATAAAAGGTGCTAGTTTCTCTTTATAGCCCTGAAGCTCTGCTAAAAGTTGCTCTTTTGAGGGTTGTGTCAGCTCAAGTGCATCAAAGATAGGCTTGTTTTGGGTAAAATAATCAAGAATCTTCTCACACAAAGCCTCAGGGTTGAAAAGCTCACCCACACGATGCCCGACGCGATTGATCTTGTCAGAATACGCTGGACCAATCCCTTTACCGGTTGTTCCAATCGCCTTGTCACCTTTGAGTTTCTCTTTTGCCTGATCGATAAGTGCATGGTATGGGAGATTTAAGTGTGCTTTGTCCGAGATATAGAGCCTGCCTTCAAGATTTTCAAACTGCTCCATCTCTTTGATGATAGACTCGGGTGAGAGCACTACACCGTTGCCTACAATATTGACAGCTTTAGGATTGAGTACACCTGATGGGATAAGATGGAGTGCATATTTTACACCATCAACCCAGATCGTATGCCCTGCATTGTGTCCCCCTTGGCTACGACACACCATATCGTACTCTAAAGCGAGCTTATCAACAATCTTCCCTTTCCCTTCATCACCCCACTGGATTCCTACAATTACATCCGCTTTATTTCTACTCATCACTTATTTTCCCTCTTTCGCTTCACAAATAGTATCTGTATAGATCGCAAAACCTACTGAGGTTAGATCATTATTTTTGTATCTTCCACCTCGTGCATACACTTCATTACCCACAATCGCTCGAAAAAAGAGCTCATCATAATAAAGCATCTTAGCGTAGTACATTGGTGCCAAAACCGTGTTGTTACACTCTGCATCTTCACACAAAGCGCGCATCTTCTTAAGCTCAACCCTAATCGCTTCAGGCACGATCTTTAAGAGTGGATCAAGCTGTTCAAGGTGTTGCAGATACACAAGCTCACTCAACCAATCTACACCCAAAGAGATAAACTTGTCGATGTTGATATGGCGAAAATCATCCAACTCTAAAGTATCAAACATCTCTACAAGGATTTGTGGAATTTTCATATTCGATATCTGCATAAGCGGCGCTACATCCAATGACTTAAAAATATCGTTAGCTATACCCATCACACTTGCCAGATTGCTCTCACCCATATACTCCACACCAACTTGATATTGTTCAGTGGTTGGGTAGGTGTAAACCGGCTGGATGTAGTACCATTTTTTTTGCGCAGTATTATCTCCAAGCCTTTTTTGGATAATGCGCACCACATCGATTGTTGCATCTGCTCGTAACGACAGAGAGTTATTCTTGTCATCACTCAGACGAATAAGCTCTCTCTCGTCAGCGATCGATCTGTGTTGGTGGTAAGAAAAAACCGGTGTGACAATCTCTTCAAAACCGTTAGCATCCAAAATCTCACTCGCTACTCGCTCAATATAGCGCTTTATTTTTGCAGAAGCACCAAAATAGAGTTTTGATCCGTTTGGAATCTCATGTTCTAGTATCATTATTTTCCCAGCTTGAATGTTACTTCGTTAAATATTTTATTGGCTGTACCATCATACACCCTACAACCAAGCTTATCGATCGCAAGCTCTACAGCATTAACAACCCAGCTCATCTCATAATCTTCAATGAGTCCCATCTGGTTGATTCTAAAGATCTTACCTTTAAGGTGATCTTGACCACCTGCAACATTGACACCATAGTCATTTTTAAGGATATTTCTAATCTCACTCGCATGTACATCATCGATCGTTGTCATCGATTTTGCAGGGGATTTTGGATAGAGATGTAAACCTATCGCTTCTAGTGCAGATCTTACCGCTTCGGCGCGCACGGCAGTTTTTTCATAAAGTGCATCGATCCCACCTTGTTGCCCGATCGTCTCTAAAACTTCAAGCAAACCGATCGTCAAGGTTGTTGCTGCCGTGTAGGCAGTGGTGTTTTGGCGCTGTTTTTTGATCTCGCTTGCAAGATTTAAGTAGTACCCTTTACCGCTACCAATCTTCTCAATCGCCGCATTGGAAAGCCCTAAGATCGCTAATCCCGGTGGCAACATAAGCGCTTTTTGACTTCCTGCCAAAAGGGCATCGATATTGCTCACATCGATCGGCTCAACACCCACAGCCGTAATCCCATCAGCGATGATCATAATATCCGGATTTACCGCTTTTACCGCTGCTGCAAGCTCCTCAACAGGATGGCGGAGACCACCTGCAGATTCACTTACCTGCACTGCTACTGCATCGATCTTTGGATTGGCTTTGATAGCATCAACTACCGCATCAACACTCACCGGTGTATCCCACTCATTTTTGATCTCAACTTGTCCAAGTCCGTGTGCTGCGGCGATCTTGCCAAAACGCTCACCAAATTTTCCTGAGTTGACATTCAGCAGTGTGTCGTGACAAAGGTTGATAACCGCAGCTTCCATAGCCCCTGTACCGCTTGAAGCGAGCATGATCACTTCATCAGTTTGAAATAACTTAAAAAGATGCTCTCTGGTTTTTTCAAAGATCGCTTCAAATTCAGGGGTACGATGGTGAATCGTCTCCTGCGCCATAGCATTACGAACATTTTGTGGTACCGGAGTTGGTCCAGGTGTAAAAAGTAACATGAAATATCCTAAATTTAATGTTTAATTCCAAAAAAACCTCGTATTATATCGAAAGTTATTTAAAAGAAGGATTATCTTGAGCATATTTGATTCTATCATCTTGGGTATCATCGAAGGTTTTACAGAGTTTTTACCCATCTCCTCGACGGGTCACCTTATCATTGCCAGCAAATTTTTGGGACTTGATCAAACAGCTACCAATAAAGCTTTTGAGGTAATTATCCAGTTTGCTGCAATCTTAGCAGTGGTATTGAACTACAAAGAGAAGTTTAGCATCAACAAAATCGATCTTTGGACAAAAGTGGTTTTGGCATTTATCCCTATTGGTGCAGTTGGATTTATTTTTTCCCACCAGATCAAAGAGCTTTTTAGTGTGGATGTCGTAGCATGGATGTTTATCGTTGGTGGGGTAATTTTCTTAGTTGTTGAGAAATTGTACATCCCTAATGAGAAAAGTCTCATAGAAGATGTAGAAAAAGTTTCACTCAAACAAGCCCTCATTATCGGTTTTGCACAAGTTTTTGCCCTCATTCCTGGAACAAGCCGAGCAGGCGCAACCATCATCGGTGCATTGCTTGTTGGACTAAGCAGAAAAGCCTCTGCAGAGTTTAGCTTTTTACTTGCTTTTCCTGTGATGAGTGCTGTAACAGGGTACGATCTTTTCAAACACTACCATGAATTTAGTGGTGCAAATATCGCAACCCTTGGCATTGGATTTTTAGTCGCTTTTGCCATCGCGTACCTGACAATCAAACTCTTTTTGAAATTTTTAGAGCGTTTTACATTTGTTGCTTTTGGGATCTATCGCATCATCTTCGGAGTTTTTCTGCTTATCTTTTTTGCATAGGAATATTTTTTGCTTTACATTTGTTACATGCAAAGCAAAGGGGTTCTTATGCATACAAAAAAACAACACTCGCTAAAGTCTCTACTGATAAGATTTGAGAACTACATCTATGAGCTTAGTTGCAAACTATTCTAAAGTTTGCAGCACGACTTTAGCAAGTTTTAATGCTTTTGAGCGATGTGAGAGCTCTTTTTTCACATTATTATTCAACTCCCCAAGTGTTTTGTCATACCCTTTTGGGATAAACATCGGATCGTATCCAAAACCTTTATCGCCTCTAGCTTCAGTGATCGCATCACCATACATCCAGCCATGCACGACACGCTCTTTGTTTTTTGTTACAATCGCTATCGCAGCCGTGTAGTGTGCTCCTGAAAACTTCACCCCTTTTTCTTTAATCGCATCAATAAGTTTGTAAAGATTCTCTTTATCACTTGCACCCACACCGGCATATCTTGCACTGTAGATCCCCGGCTCACCACCAAGCGCATCGACACTGATACCGCTGTCATCTGCCATCACAACTACATCATCTTCACCTAATGCATCATAAACGGCTCTAGCTTTAATAAGAGCGTTTTTGGCAAAAGTATCACCATCTTCAATGATCTCAAAAGGCTCCATCAGCTCCGTATAAGGGATCACCTCGAACGCTTCACACAGTTCTTTGAACTCCCTGACTTTACCTTTGTTAGATGTTGCAAGTACTAATTTCAAATATTATCCTTAAATTTATTATTAATGATTATAATTGCGCCATTATACTACATAAGAGGATAGTCTATGTTTAAAAAAGTTTTACCACTCTCTTCCATTTTATTTCTTCGTTTTTTGGGACTTTTTTTAGTTCTTCCTGTTCTTTCGGTTTACGCACTTGATCTTGAGGGTGCTACGCCGTTTTTAGTGGGCGTTATCGTTGGTGGTTATGCACTAACACAAGCGATCTTTCAGGTGCCTTTTGGGTCTATGAGCGACAAGATAGGTCGTAAACCTACCATCCTTTTTGGTTTGCTTATCTTTTTGATTGGTTCACTTATCTGTGCTTACTCAAGCGATATCTACATGTTAATGGTTGGGCGCTTCTTGCAAGGTGCAGGAGCGATCGGTGCGGTTGTTACTGCGATGATTGCAGATCTAGTTGAAGAGAAAACCCGCGGGCATGCGATGGCGATCATGGGTGGCTTTATCGCGATGAGTTTTGCAGCTGCTATGGCACTAGGACCCGTGCTTGCTTCTTCGTTTGGAATCAATATGATCTTCTTGATCACTGCTGTTTTAGCGATAGTATCGATCATCATCCTTTTTACCAAAGTTCCAACACCGCCAAAGATCAAACATATCTATCATAAAGACGCAAAAACAAGCGATATCTTAAAAGATCCAAACCTTTTGGGGATGATCATCATCAACGCGATGCAAAAAGGGCTGATGACAGCGGCATTTGTTATTATCCCTGTTTTTCTTACAAAACCGGAATATGGGTTTAACTGGGATAAATCTGAACTTTGGATGGTTTATGTTCCGGCAATGATTGCGGGACTTATTGCTATGGGACCGGCTGCTGTTTTTGGTGAAAAACGCAATATCCCAAAACAGATATTTATGCTTAGCATCGTACTGTTTGCAGCATCGTTTTTAATGATGGGCTTTACCAACTCAAGTGCTGTTTTTGTTACGGCAGTGATTTTCTTCTTTGTAGCGTTTAACATGATGGAGCCGCTTGTGCAGTCGATGATCTCCAAATTTGCCAAAGTACACCAAAAAGGTGCTGCACTTGGGATTGCAAACTCTGTAGCATATTTTTTCACTTTCATCGGCGGAACATTTGCAGGGCTTTATCTCGATGTCAGCTCTCGCGAGACACTTGGACTTACCATCGGAGGCATAGCTCTTGTATGGTTACTTTGGACAGCGATCAAAATGAAAAATCCACTTCGTTATTCACACCTTATTATCCCTGAAGATAAGATTGATTTTAATAAACTCAATGATTTAGAGCATAAGCATATCGCTGAGTGGTTTATCAATGAAACGCAGAAGGTTGTCGTTATCAAATATGCGAGTGAAAAACTCAAAGAGGATGCACTAAAAGCGCAGATTATAAAATCATAAAAAGGGGGGAAGCGCAAGCTCCCTTTTAATCTTCAAGCTGTTGCAAGTCAGCTTCATCAAACTCTTGCCTTAGTGGAATAACAACGCTAATAACTACTAGCGCAATTCCAAAGAGCAACACAACACTGTTTTCATGCCCCTCAAAATAGGTAAGAAGTGTCCCTTTTCCAAGACTCTCACCCATGATTGTTTTAAATGTATCGAAATAGAGTGTAAAAACAAGTCCGCCAAAGATCCCGCCAATCGCACCGACAAGTACATCTATCCTCCCCTCTGCGATCGAGACAGGACCGGTTCCCGGGCATTTTCCCATAATCGCCATAGAAGCACCAAAAATAGTACCGCCGATAATAAGTCCACCCAACATAATAGGTTTTGGATGATAAGATGCCAAACCTGCATCAACCATAAAATGCAATCCAATTGTTGCAAGCCCTATACCCATAAACAACATCTTAGGTACTACCGTATCTTTAAGCGTTGCAAAACCGGCAATCTTTTCAAATTTATCAATCCTTGTATACTGGATAATCACTCCAAATACTGCGCCTATTAAAAATACCACCAATAAAGAACCGTGCGATTCATTCGCTACGGTCGTAAACATATCCATTATACGTTCAATCATCATTTGCCTCACTTTTATAAAAAAGTTTTCCCGTAACTATCAAGCTTATAAGCACAACAGATCCAAAAATCATACTACTAAATGCCGTTTGTGCCATTCCGCTTAAAAAGTGACCGCTTGTACATCCACCCGCCATTCTAGCACCGATAATCAAAAAGAAACCGCTAATAAAACTCCATACAACTCTTGATACAACCGAGTTGTTTTTGTATTTTTTCCAGCCGGTTGGCATTATGCTGATATGGAAACTTTTGGTTAAAAACACAGAGGTTAAAAAACTGCTGACAAGTGCGCCAAGAAGCATAACACCCTCCCATGCACCTGCAAAATGCACCTCTTTTAAGTAGGGATACTTTTGCGGATCAAGATCAAAGAGTATGCCTGAGAAATAGGGAACATAGGTTGAAGCCCCAAAGGGTCTATTTGCTCCAAATGTTGAAAATGTAAAAAGAAGAAGAAGCGCTATTAAAATCGCTCCACCCCACCAAGGTATTCGCCTAATCATAATAATTCCTTACAATAGAGCCACTTGCAGATTTCCACAAAAGTAGGCAATTTAATTTTTTGTAGTTAAAAAAGTTGAAATCT
>VCAY01000037.1 GCA_013607635.1 Campylobacterota bacterium | reverse complement strand
AGAAAAGTAAGCACCCATTTTTTTAATTAAGTCTATAATTTAATGTATTGTATCTAATTTATTTTGAGCAATATATTTATTAGATGTTAGCATTACCCCAAAACTTTAGCATCAAAAACTTCCAATCTTAATAAAAATTTAACCTAAAATCTTATATAATTCCCGTCCACTTTGCCGTTTTACAAAAGCTAAGAGTATTTTTACCTATATAAATATGTATAGATAAAAGTATTGGCAAGCAGACAAATAGTGTTTGCCTAAAAGCGGTGAAGATCTAATTTTGAGGAGACTTTCTATGAAAGTACGCGCTTCAGTTAAGAAAATGTGTGATGACTGTAAAGTTATCAAGAGAAAAGGGATTGTAAGAGTTATCTGCAAAAACCCTAAACATAAACAAAGACAAGGATAATCATGGCTCGTATTGCTGGTGTTGATTTACCTAAGAAAAAAAGAATAGAGTATGGTTTAACATATGTCTATGGTATCGGTTTACATACTTCTCGCCTTATTTTAGACGCGACAGGTATTGATTATAACAAAAGAGTTTTCGAACTTAATGAGGAAGAGGTAGCAGCGATCACTAAAGAGATCCGTGAAAATCACATGGTAGAGGGCGATCTTCGTAAAAAAGTTGCTATGGATATTAAAGCATTGATGGATTTGGGATCATACAGAGGTCTTCGTCACCGCCGTGGTCTTCCGTGTCGTGGTCAAAAAACTAAGACAAATGCTCGTACTCGTAAGGGTAAAAAGAAAACTGTTGGTTCAGCGTAAGGATTAAATGATGGCAAAAAGAAAAGCTGTTAGAAAAAAAGTTGTAAAGAAAAATATATCTCGCGGAATTATCCATATCTCTGCATCGTTTAACAATACTCTTGTTACTATTACTGATGAGATGGGGAACATGATTGCATGGAGTTCTGCCGGTAGCCTTGGGTTTAAAGGTAGTAAAAAATCTACTCCGTTTGCAGCGCAAGCAGCTGTTGAAGCAGCAGTAGAAAAAGCGCAGGTTCATGGTATCAAAGAGTTGGGTATCAAAGTACAAGGTCCAGGTTCTGGTCGTGAAACTGCAGTAAAATCTGTAGGTGCAATCGAAGGTATCCGTGTTACATTTATGAAAGATGTAACTCCATTACCACATAACGGTTGTCGTGCGCCTAAGCGTCGTAGAGTTTAAGGAGGTTAACAGATGGCAAGATATAGAGGTCCAGTAGAAAAAATCGAAAGAAGATTTGGTGTTAGCCTAAACCTTAAAGGTGAGCGTCGTTTAGCAGGAAAATCTGCATTAGACAAGCGTCCTTACGGTCCGGGTCAGCACGGTCAGCGCCGTAAAAAAGTTTCTGAGTACGGCCTGCAGTTAAATGAGAAACAAAAAGCAAAATTTATGTACGGTGTTTCTGAAAAACAGTTCCGTGCACTATTTGCTGAAGCTAAAAGAAGAGAGGGTAATACAGGTACAAACCTTATCACTCTTATTGAGCAGAGACTTGACAATGTAGTTTACAGAATGGGATTTGCTTCAACTCGTAGATTTGCACGCCAGTTGGTAACGCATGGCCATATCTTGGTTGACGGTAAAAAAGTGGATATCCCATCTTACCGTGTAAAACCTGGTCAAAAGATCGAAGTTCGTGAAGCTAGCAAACAAAATGTTCAGATCCAAAGAGCTATCGAGCTTACAAACCAAACAGGTCTTGCTCCGTGGGTTGATATCGATGCCCAGAAGGTATTTGGTATTTTTATTCGTTTACCAGAGCGTGAAGAGGTTGTTATTCCGGTAGAAGAGCGTCTAATCGTTGAGCTTTACTCGAAATAATAATTAAGAAAAAAAGGCGTTAAAATATGAAAAAGATCAAAACTACTCCACTTGCTCCTCAAGAGTTTGAGGTAGAACAAATAAGTGAGAATGAAGCAAACATCATTGCGTATCCATTTGAAACAGGGTATGCAATTTCGTTAGCGCATCCACTTCGCCGTTTTCTATTAAGCAGCTCAGTTGGTTATGCACCTATTGCTATCAAGATAGAGGGTGCAAAACATGAGTTCGATTCAGTTCGTGGTATGCTTGAGGATATCTCAGATTTTATTTTAAATCTCAAAGAGATCCGTTTTAAGTTAAATAATGAAGTAACTGAAGCAGAGATCAGCTACAGTTTTGCAGGTCCTTGCACTATCACCGGCACAGATCTTAACAATGATGAAGTAACTGTTGTGACTCCGGAAGCTCATTTAGCAACGTTAAATGAAGATTCTACCCTTAGCTTCAGCATTAAGATCGCACAGGGTATTGGGTATGTTGCGAGCGAAGATGTTTCTGATAATCTTGGTGAGGATTACATCGCTTTAGATGCATACTTCACGCCTGTAAGAAGTGCAACATACAAGATCGAGAATATACTTGTAGAAGACAATCCAAACTTTGAGAGAGTTGTCCTTAACATCAAAACAGATGGTCAGATCTCCCCGGTTGATGCTTTTAGAAACTCTTTGGAAGTTATGTATGCACAACTGGCTGTATTTAATTCAGAAATCAGCATAAAAGCTCCTACAACAATTGAGAGAGTTGAAGAATCACCCGACCTTAAGAAGCTAACAACAAACATTGATAGTCTAGGTCTAAGTGCTCGTAGTTTTAACTGCCTTGATCGCGCAAATATCAAACTTGTAGGTGAGATTGTACTGATGAGTACAAACGATCTGAAAAATGTGAAAAACCTTGGAAAAAAATCTTACGATGAGATCGTAGAGAAAGTTCAAGAGTTTGGTTTTGCAATTGGTGTTGATCTCGCTGATGATGTAGTGAGCGCACTTAAAAAGAAAATAGAAGCAGCTGCAAAATAGTCTGCGAAAAATAGAAGGAAAAAGATATGAGACATCGTCATGGATATCGTAAGCTTGGACGTACAAGTGCTCACCGTAAAGCACTTTTACAAAATCTAAGCATTGCATTAATTGAACATGGTAAGATCGAAACAACTGCTATCAAAGCAAAAGAGCTTCGCTCTTACATTGAAAAACTTATCACTGTAGCCTCTAAAGGTGACAGCAATGCTCACAGAGCCGTTTTTGCTGCACTACAAAACAAAGAAGCTACAAAAAAATTAGTTAACGAGATCGCTCCTCAGTATGTAGATCGTCCAGGTGGATACACTAGAATCACTAGAACACGTATCCGTCGTGGTGATGCTACAACTATGGCGTTTATCGAGCTAGTATAGTTGCATCTAAAAGGGGAGAAACACCCCCTTTTGCAAACTCTTTCAAACAAATAAAACTTCCAAATCCTAAAGTACTTTAAACAAAGGTTCAAATTATGAGTAGTTTCGCATTTGGAACTTACAAAATCACCGATACCAACCCTCTACACATAGAAGCACTCAAAGAAGCACTTCGTGGTGGTGTGAAGATGATAGAGACATCCGCTGCTTATATGAATGGTGCAGCATTGCAGGCGATCGCAAAAGTATTAGACAGCATCGAAGAGCAATACCGTGATGTTGCAGTTGTCAGTAGGTTCGTTTTGAGCAAAGATTTCACAGTGCAGCCGCAACTTCAAGAGACTCTCAAACAACTTAACTTATTGCAGTTAGATTGTTTTTTATTGGAGATCCCTCAAGAACTGCTTACAGAAGAGATGCTCGATACAACTTACGAGCAAGTCTATAAAATTTTTGTAGCACTTGAAAAAGA
Organism: Campylobacterota bacterium; assembly: GCA_013607635.1. Taxonomy (GTDB): domain Bacteria; phylum Campylobacterota; class Campylobacteria; order Campylobacterales; family Sulfurimonadaceae; genus Sulfurimonas. The sequence continues at coordinate 8,093 of VCAY01000037.1, read as the reverse complement.
GGTACAAGGGGGTAGTATCCAAAGCTATGGAGTCAGTTTGGATCAAAACTTCAATGGGTGTGAAGTGTTTTTAAAACTAGCGCAAAACGCTGCGCATGAAGTTGGAGCATCAAAGCATAGTCTAACTACAATAGAGTTGGCTATCAATTTACTTGAGCAAGATGGCATAGAGTGTGCAAAATGGGCAAAAGCTCAAGGGCTTCGTGTGGTGGCAAAAAGAGCTCTTAATGCTATGCAAGATGGTTTAATGTTTCGTTTGGCTGAGTATGATGAGCCGATCGATTATTATACCAATCTCAATGAGCTTTTAGAGGTCAGTGATAACGATCAACTGCGATCACTTTATAATCTTATCGAACAGCTTGATGACAATAAACACAAATATGGCTGGATCGGGGATTATGATATCTTTGCAGCCTCACAGATACTGCCCCATATCAAAAAATCGCTTGAGAATCTTAGTGGCGAGACACTTGAGTTACTTTTGGTCTATATCGAGAGGTTTTTAGAAAGCTATCGAGCTATGGTGGCGTATGAGTGCTCAAAAATGACAAGATCGCAACTCAAAGAACAGTTACAAGGGTGTGAGCAAAAACTGCAAAAGTGCGCCTTGGAGTTTTTGCTCAGCCTAGAATTTGTCGATTATATCGTCGTAGGGATGCGAAAGCCCACTTATGTATCACAAATCCTTGGATTTGCGCAGTAAATAAAAATTTTATCACTTGTTAAGTGATTTTATCTTATTTTATGACAATCAAACATATAGAAAAATGTAAAGGATGGTTATGATTCCCTTTTCAGATGAAGAGTTGATAGAACCGGTAAAAAATGTGATTGAAAAAGTGAAACCATCATTGGCACTCGATGGCGGAGATATTGACTTTATTACAGTGAAAAACGGCAATGTTTATGTGCAACTCAAGGGTGCATGTATAGGGTGTGCATCGAGTGGCACAACACTCAAGTACGGCGTTGAAAGACAACTTCGTATGGATATCCATCCGGAACTTTGCGTCATCAATGTACCGATGGGTATGGAGAACGACATAGACAACCTTTAAAAGGCAAAAAGAGTATGGCAGGTATGAGTAAACATAAGATATTGGATCAAGCAAAAGATTTCTTTTCACAAGAGGACTATAAAGCAGCATTGGAGAAATTTGCAGAGGTTCTTCGTAACTTTCCAAACTCTAAAGAAGCGTACAATGGTGTGATCCTCTCAGAGATGGCTTTAAGTGGAGAGATGGGCGCTGAAGCGTTGTTTGATTACTATGAGATACTCAAAGAGGAGAGTGACGAGGAAGCGGATGTTATGATGAGTGAGATCTTGCAAAATATGGACGGTACTGTTGAAAAACTTTCCGAAGTTTTTGCACAACCGCTTCGTGAGAGACTTGAGTATGAAGATGGTATTTTATACAGCGACTTTCAAAAGATCTTAGATGGTGGGGCTGATTTTAAAGAGACCTTTGAAAATATTATGTTTTCAACCCGTGTCATCATCACCGACAGAGACGATTTTTTAGACTTTTTAGACAAGCTCATCGAAAACGGTTTTGCCGAGATGGCACTGACTTATCTTGAAAATGCTCTTAGTATCTACCCGAGTGACAAACTTTTACAAAAACTTCTTAAAAAGTTAGCCAAAGGTAAGGGTAAAAAATCTTGAAAATAGCCCTTTGCGATACTCCTTACAAATATATTACAGAAAATTCTCAAGAGTGTGACAACGAGACGGCGTTTGTGCTGACAACACAAAATGAAAAGTACCTCCAAAACGCTCAAGATAACGGTGCGCACTCTATCATCAAAATCGAAGATGTTGCACCTTTGTTTCAAACAGACAAGATCAAAATTATCGGCATTACAGGTACAAATGGCAAGACAACGACAGCGAGTGCGCTTTACTCCTTTTTACTTGATCTCGGATATAAAGTAGCACTGCAAGGCACAAGGGGTTTGTTTATCAACGATGAAGCAATTGAGGGTAAATCGCTCACCACCCCTTCAGTGCTCAATACTTACCGCCATATCTATCAAGCAGTAGAGATGGGGTGTGATTTTTTCATTATGGAGGTAAGCTCCCACGCGATTGTACAAAAGCGGATCGAGGGGCTTGATTTTGAGCTTAAAATCTTAACCAATATCACACAAGATCATCTTGATTATCATAAAACGATCGAAGAGTACATTCGGGTAAAGAACAGCTTTTTTCAAGATGAGGGTCAAAAACTGATCAACAAAGATGAACCAAAAGCGAAGTTCAATTTTAAAAACACCTACACCTACGGGATAGAAAACCCTGCAACTTACAAACTGATGGCATACTCACTCAATGAAGGCAGCAGTGGGATAATTCAGCATTTTCATGAAATTGTCCCATTTACCGCTTCACTGCACGGTTTTTTTAACCTCTACAACCTTATGGCTGCAATCTCGGCAGCACACCTGCTCACAGGTAAGAAGCTCGAAGAGATCGTCGATGTTGTGGATAATTTTGCCGGAGTGAGTGGTCGCATGGAGCAGGTGAGCGAAGAGCCAAATGTGATTGTTGATTTTGCTCACACTCCTGATGGGATGGCGCAGGTGTTAAATGCTCTTAAAGCAAAAGATATTATCGTAGTTTTTGGCGCAGGTGGGGATCGCGACAAAACAAAACGCCCTTTGATGGGGCGAGTGGCTGCAAACTTGGCAAAAAAGGTGATCATCACAACCGATAACCCGCGTTTTGAAGATCCAGAGGTGATCATTGAAGATATTTTAAGCGGCATAGAGGATCGCTCCAATGTCTCAGTAGAATTGGATCGTCGCAAAGCGATTAAGATGGCGCTAGATATGCAACAAGATGGTGAGGTGGTTGTACTACTTGGAAAAGGGGATGAAAATTATCAGATCATCTATGACAAGAAACTGCCGTTTGATGATCGGGAAGTGGTAAGGGAGTTGTTAAGAGTTAAAATCTGAAATTAATACCTGTCTTTTACAATTGTATCCAAAAACTTAAAAAAGAAAATTTACTACATCTTCTTAGATATTGGGCTTTGAAATTTGCTATAATTGCACAAAAAAAACAAGGAAACATATTATGGGTATCCCTCAACCAGCTTTTTATATATTTAAGTGTGAGCAGTCAGCTCCTCCAGGAATGCCAAAACCATCGTGTGTAACGCCACAGACACAAGACCTTTTTCAGTATCTTGCACAAAGTTTAATGAAAGAGGGTGTTATGGGTACGGTACAGCCGATTCGCACCTCTTGTATGAACAGATGCCAAATGGGTCCGGTGATGCTTGTTGAGCCTGGTCACACGATGTACGCAGGATTAACTAAAGAAAAAATTGATAGAATTATACAAGAACATATCCTCGGTGGTAATGTGGTAGAGGAGTATGTGATCGATAAAGAGATGTGGGATGAGCCGATCTCTCCTGCAGATATGAAAAAACAGATGGGAATGTAATCAATGCAAATCAAGATGCTTTATAGCAAGATCCACCGTGCAACTGTTACAGATGCAAATCTCAACTATGTAGGGTCTATCACGATCGATGAGGAGCTTTTGGAAGCTTCAAAGATGCGAGTCGGTCAAAAAGTTGAGATCCTTAACATCAACAACGGTGAGCGATTTTCAACCTATATCATCTTAGGCGAGCGTGGCAAGCGTGAGATCTGCCTCAATGGTGCAGCAGCAAGAAAGGTGCACAAAGGAGACAAGGTGATCATCGTTGCTTATGCGACTTATGATGAAAAAGAGTTGGAAGATTATAAGCCAAGAGTTGTTTTACTCAACGATGCAAACAACATCGATGAGGTTGTGGAGCATATCTGATGTTTGAAGGTATGGGCAACATGAGCGAGATGCTCAAGGGTTTTGAACAAAATGCACAAAAGTTCAAAGAGGAACTAGCTGCAAAAACATTTTCCGTCAAAGCGGGCGGGGGTATGATCGAACTTACCCTCAATGGCAATGGTGAGGTGATCGATCTAAATATCGATGATGAGCTTCTTGAAGACAAAGACTCTTTGCAGATCCTTCTCATTGGTGCTATTAATGATGCAAACAAGATGGTGCAACAAAACCAGCAACAAGCGGCGATGGGGATGCTCGGTGGCATCAACCCGTTTGGTGGAGTAAAATAGGTGTTTTTACGCCTGTTTTTGCTTACAACACTCTTTTTTTTCAATCTTCAAGCATGTAAAAACGGTTATTTCTCTTGCGTAGCAAAAACAAAAGATTCCCACTCAATACAAAACGATTCCCTTTCGATCCCCGTTACAAAAAATAAACGGCTCGTTTACTCAAAAAATACCCCAAAAGCTAAAATACTTAAATACGATCCTTTTTTAAGCCTCTACCTTGTGCAGGATAAACACCCGTTTCCCTACCCATTTGATCTCAATATGCGTTTACAGCTCGGCATGGCCGCTGTAACAGATAAAGTGTTTGTTGAGGGGAAAGTTTTACAAGAGCAAGTTGGACTCAATCAGCTTGCAAAATACAGTGCCAAGATCAAAACTCCGGCATTGGTGACAAGTTCATGCTGTTCATTAGAGGGGATCCTCACCGATAAAGGGATGATCGATAAATATTTTTTGCACCATTTCATCTATGCTAAAAGTGCGGAGTATGGTGATATAGGGATACGAGTCAAACAAGATGGCAAGTGTGTCAAAGTTGTTGCAAGTAACCCATACTGGGAGGATAACCCTTTTAAGCGGGGTGATTGTGTTGTAGCGTTTGATGGTAAAAAGGTGCGCAAAGCGAGTGTTTTGATGCGCCGGATCCTTTTTAGCAAAGTGGGCTCAAAACATAAGATTACAATAATCAGAGGCACAAAACGGTTGGTATTATATGCAACGACCCGAAAACGCATAGGTGGTGGAGAGGTGAGTGATACTTTCTTGGAGCATCGAGGGATATATTTCAATAAAAAACTGCAAGTTGTGCGTTTGAGTCAATATTTTCAAAAGTATGGACTGCTGCTTGGGGACAGGCTGATTCAAGTCAATGGTGTGCGTGTAAAAAACCAAGATGAGCTTCGCGAATATATAGAAAACTTCAAAGATTTCTCCTCACTCCTTTTTGAGCGAAGAAATTTCCAGTTTTTTGTAAATATTAAGTAGTGTAGGACTATAATTTCACATGCAAGATTTTGAGCTATTTTTACTAAAAAACCTTCCAACATCATCATCGATCCATCCACACTACGAAGCAGCACTTCAAGAGATGCTAAGAGCCGGTGGCAAACGGTTTCGACCGGCCTTGCTTTTGGGAGTGGTGCAAGCGCTGAACCCTTTGATGGTGGATGGAGCAATGCACGCGGCGTATGCGATCGAGTTATTACACACCTATTCGCTAATCCACGATGATCTGCCAAGTATGGACAACTCGCCGCTTCGTCGTGGCAAACCAACGCTACATGTAGTGTATGATGAGGTTACGGCGGTGCTAGTGGGTGATGCGCTTAACACTTATGCGTTTGAGGTGTTAAGCAATGCACCATTTTCAGATGCTACGAGGGTAGAACTAATCCGTGAGCTTGCGACTAATGGCGGACTTAACGGGATGGTTTTAGGGCAGGCGATTGATTGCTACTTTGAGAACAAACCTTTAGCGGTTGAAGATATCAAGGTGTTGCATACCAACAAAACAGCCAAACTAATTGCTGCATCACTTAAGATGGGTGCGATTATCTGTGGCGACGAAGAGTTAGGTAAAAAGCTTTACGATTTTGGGATCAAGTTAGGGCTTTTGTTTCAGATCCAAGATGATATTCTGGATGTTACTCAAAGTGATGAGGAGGCCGGTAAGCTTACCAATAATGATGGGGATAAAAACAGTTTTGTCACTACTCTTGGATTAGAGACGGCTATGCAAGAGGCGGACAGTTTGGCTGATGCACTGACAAAAGAGATGCAAAGTTTTGATGCAAGTTTATACGGTGAACTTGCACCAATACTTACAAAGTACATTAATAGACACAGATAAAGAAGGAAAACAAAAGATGGGTAACGAAATGCGTAAAAAAATGGCAGATACGATAAGATTCTTAGCAGCAGATATGGTTCAAGCGGCAAACTCCGGACACCCGGGTGCACCTATGGGGCTTGCAGATATTGCAACCGTACTAAGTGAACATCTGCGTCACAACCCCAAAAATCCAAAATGGCTTAACCGTGACAGAATTGTTTTCTCCGGTGGACATGCAACAGGGCTTATCTATTCGCTTTATTATCTGTGGGGGTATGGTTTAGAGATTGAAGAGCTTCAAAACTTCCGTCAACTTGATTCTAAAACACCGGGACACCCTGAGTATGGGCATACTGCGGGGATCGAGATCACAACAGGACCGCTTGGTCAGGGGATTGCCAATGCGGTTGGGTTTTCGATGGCGAGTAAATTTATGGCTGCACAGGTAAACTCTGAGACGGCAAAGTTGATCGATCATCATGTTTATTGTCTTTGTGGTGATGGGGATCTTGAAGAGGGGATCAGTTATGAGGCGTGTTCTATTGCAGGGCATAATCAACTTGATAACTTGATCGTAATTTACGACTCTAACCGCATTACGATCGAAGGAAGTACTAATCTTTCTATCTCTGAAGATATCCGCGGGCGTTTTGAATCGCAAGGGTGGGAAGTGCTTGAGTGTGATGGGCACGACTATGAAGATATTGATAAGGCGATCAACACTGCAAAAGCTGCTTGCAAGCCGGCACTTATCATCGCACACACCACCATCGCCAAAGGGGCTGGTGAGTTGGAGGGGAGTCACCACTCCCACGGTGCTCCACTTGGTGAAGATGTGATAGCCGAGGCAAAAAAAGCGGCTGGATTTGATCCTGAAAAGAGATTCTTTGTAAGCGATGATGTGATGGCGCGTTTTAGATGTGCCATCGAGAAAGGTGAGCTCTATGAAAAAGAGTGGGAACACTCCAAAAAAACGATGCCACTACTAGAGCAAAATGAAGCGCTTGAAGCACTGCTAAACCCAGATTTTTCTCGCATTGAGTACCCAACATTTGACAAAGCAGAAGCTACCCGCTCAACTAATGGTAAAGTGCTTAATGCCATTGCAAAAGCGATCCCGTCATTTATTGGGGGGAGTGCCGATCTTAGTCCGTCAAACAAAACAGATCTCAAAGATATGAGTGTGTTTCCAAAGGGGAAAAACATCTACTTTGGTATCCGTGAGCATGCTATGGCTTCGATTGTGAATGCTATGGCACTCTATGGTCCTGTTATGCCGTTTTCATCTACATTTTTTGTATTCTCTGATTACCTCAAACCCTCAGCGCGTATCGCGGCACTCAGTGGTATCCAGCACTTTTTTATCTGGACGCACGACAGCATCGGTGTCGGGGAAGATGGACCAACACACCAGCCGATTGAGCATCTCTCACAGTTTCGTGCACTACCAAACTTCTATGTATGGCGTCCGGCAGATGGCAAGGAGAATGTGGTAGCGTGGCAGGTGGCATTAGAGATGAAAAACTCCCCAAGCGCTTTTGTGTGTTCACGCCAAAACCTCTCTGTACTTCCTGAGTGCGCGGGTGGTGAAATGGCAAAAGGTGGATATCTTATTGCTAAAGAGGAGGGTGCAACTTATACCCTTATGGCATCAGGAAGTGAAGTACAACTTGCTCTTGATGTAAAGGTTAAACTAAACGAGAAGGGTATCAAAGTTAATGTAGCTTCGATCCCTTGTTACGATCTTTTTATCGAGCAAGAGAAAAGTTATATCGACTCAGTGATCGCACCTGCAACGAAAAAAATAGTGATCGAAGCAGCAAGAGGTCTTGAGTGGTACCGCCTTGCTGATGAGGTGATAGCAATGGATAGCTTTGGTGCCTCAGCTCCAGCAGGTCAGTTGTTTGAGAAGTTTGGTTTTAGTGCCGATGCAATAGTTGCAAAAATTTAGCTTGCATTTTCAAGTGCGAAATGTTCAGAGCTTGTTGGTGATCAGTTCAAAAGGGAGCCTAAGGGGTGGCTAATCTGGCAGATTCTCATAATGTTAAGAGATATAATTCAAAATATCCACACCAAAGAAGATAAGCCCCAAAAAGAGGATGGAGGTGATAAGTACGAGTGC
>VCAY01000036.1 GCA_013607635.1 Campylobacterota bacterium | reverse complement strand
TAATATATAAAGTTTCATAATAGCAGCAAGGTTGCAAGTGTAACTCGAATTTTTTAACTTGAAGGAGTCTCTTATGAAAAGAGCTGGTTTTACAATGATCGAATTGATCTTCGTTATCGTTATTTTAGGTATTTTGGCAGCGGTTGCCATTCCAAAACTTTCTGCGACTCGTGATGATGCAAATATTGCAAAAATGGCGACAAATGCTGCAACAGCAGTTAGCGATATTGGTGCATACTATACTTCGCAAGGTTCGTTTGCTAACTGGTCATCTATGACGAATGTTCCGCTTGAAACTTCAGCAGGTACTCCAATTACATCTACAACGGCAGCTTCGACACGAGTTTTACTAACAGATGGGACAAATAATTGTCTTACTTTTGACTTAAATAGTACAGGTGGCTCTTTGACTGTAGCCGCTCCTGGTACTCTAATTGGAAATATTTGTACAACTGTAAAATCAAAAGTGGCAAATTTATTAAAAACTCATACATTTGGTGGAACAGGTGTTAGTTATTAAGTCAGAATGTTTCACTTTTATTCATAAATCCCTATGCGAATAGATGGGGATTTATGCAAAAATCAAAAAATGCCTTTACAGTGTTAGAACTGGTTTTGAGATTAAGAGGTATATATGCTAAACACTAAACGATCAGCTTTTACGATGCTAGAGCTAGTTTTCGTCATAGTGGTTGTAGGAATATTGGCCGCTATTGCTATTCCAAAATTTTCTGCAACACGAACAGATGCACAGATAGCAAAAGCTCGCGCAGATATTGCAGCGATTCGCTCTGCTATTGTAAGTGAAAGACAATCAAGACTCATTAAAGGAGAGACTTCATGGATATCTCAACTACATGGAAAAACATCGGGATACTATTTTGATGGTAATGACTCAACACATTCGTTGCTCATGTACGGAATAAAAGCAAAAAGCAAAGACGGTCACTGGAAAACGGGAGCGAGTTGTTCAGGCAACACCTGTACCTATACTTTTCAGATCGGCAGTGATGATTGTGCGTTTGCTTATAACAACACAGATGGAACATTTGCACTCAAAGCATCACAACCGGCAATCTGTGACAAACTTGTAAACTAAACAAAAAGGTGATCTATAAGATTGTTTTACTACACTGTTAGTATTATTGGTTCGATTTTAGAACCTTTGACATACCACTCCAAAGATAAACTCTCAAAACTCTCAAAAGTTACCGTTTTGCTCCAAGGTAAAGAAAAAGCAGGTGTTGTTCTTGATAAGGTAGATGAGCCGGACTTTGAAACTCTAAAGATTCTTCATGTAACAGAGGAGTATTTTTTAGAACATCAATATCAACTTGCCAAATTTATCGCTTCATATTATCTTTGCTCACTTGGTGAAGCATTTGCTTTAATGCATCCACAAAGCTTTAGCACTGTCAGTAACAATTCTCTAAAAGATGCAACAACTACAATAACTCTCTCAAAACGGCAAGATGAAGCACTCCGGTTTTTAAAACAACATCCCGTTTCACTCCTGTTTGGTGATACGGGAAGCGGAAAGACCGAGATCTATATGAAGTTTTTTGAATCAGTGATCCAAAAAAACAAACGGGTGATCTTTTTGATGCCTGAGATCTCTTTGACGCCTCAGATGGGGAAAAGACTAGAGAGACATTTTGGATCATCTTTTGTGATGTGGCACTCCAAACTCACCCCAAAACAAAAAAAAGAGGCTCTGCAAAAGATTTATAACGGTGATGCGAAGATTATCGCCGGAGCGCGATCAGCACTGTTTTTACCCATCGATGATCTTGGAGTTATTGTTGTAGATGAGGAGCATGATGACAGCTATAAGTCTGCATCGCGCCCACGTTACCATGCAAGAGACTTAGCTATTTATATGGGTAAACTTTATGCCATTTCTGTGGTGCTTGGTAGTGCTACACCATCGCTAAGTTCGTATGTAAAATTTCCCCACTTTAGACTTAAAGGTGGGCATGTTGTTGCAAAAAAAGAGTATATCTACGAAGCATCGCGTGAGGGTGTTACACCATTAATTTATCATCACCTTAAAAACAACCTTCAGGCAAAAAAACAGTCGATCATCTTTTTGCCAACAAGAGCAAACTTTAAATACCTTAGCTGCCAAGATTGTGGTGCCAACTTTACCTGCCCCTACTGTAGTGTAGCGATGAGCATTCACAATAAGTACAATGCCCTGAAATGTCACTACTGCAATTTTACCCAAGCGATCCCAAAAGAGTGTCCAAGTTGCCACTCTGCACACCTTTCAAGTAACCGCATGGGAACAGCAGAAGTGGTTAAAGAGCTGCAAGAGAGTATTGAAGATGTAAAGGTTCAGCAGTTTGATCGTGACACCATCACAACGGCAAACAAACTCAAAAAAGCGCTCAAATCGTTTAATGACGGTGAAGTGGATATGCTTGTCGGTACACAGATGCTTAGCAAGGGGCACGATTACCATGGTGTTGCACTTGCGGTGATCTTTGGGATGGACAATATGCTTAATATGGGTGATTATCGTGCAAGAGAAAAAGCACTCTCTACGCTGATCCAAGTAGCAGGGCGTAGCGGTAGGGCAGGGGAAGCAAAGGTGATCGTACAAACTTTTAATGAAGAGTTTTTTCGTGAATATGTTGAGAGATACGAGGCATTTTTGGAGGAGGAGAAGTTTTTTCGCCAAGGACTCTACCCACCCTATAAAAAACTGTGCCGCATCCTTTTTGCCCATAAAAATGGCATCAAAGCACAAGAAGCGATGGAGCAGATGCGAGAGTGTTTGCAAAAGTTTGGCGCTGTTGAGATTGTGGGGGCAAAAAAGTGTGCTATTGAAAAAGTAGCGAACAAATACCGCTATGAGATCTTACTTCGCGCCGATAAAGCGACAGATATCCTCAAGGCTGTAAAAAGTTGTAAAACGCCGCTTGCTGAGGTGGATATGGATCCGCTTGAATTTTCTTAAAGTTTGTGGTACAATTTTGTCGTAAAGCATTTATTGTCTTTTGTTAGGTTTGGTCACCTGACAGTGGTACTGAGGCCCCGCTACTCTGATGAGTAGCGGGGCTTTTTTTTTGCCAAATTTTTGGCATAGTGGGTAGTGCTGGGTGGGAGTGCCACTGGAAAAGGTAATAGATGCTTTTAAGACTTTTAGTCTTACTAATAATAGCTGGATATTTTACAAAGCTATTTTAGACTATGAGGGGCTGACCACCCCTCTTTTTCAAAAAACCAATAAAACGCCATCATCATCCCCGGAGTTTTTTGGTAGTGCTCATCAAACATAAACTTTTTAGACTCTTCTAGGGGCAGGTAGATCACCTCTATAGCTTCATCGTGGATCCCTCCACCTTTACCTGTGTGCATACTCTCATCAATCTGGGCATAAAAAAGTGACTGCTTGGCTCCTGTGGTACCTACACATGGAAAAAAGGTTGTGATATATTCGATTTGCTCAACAGCTACATCATACCCGCACTCCTCCAAGATCTCCTCTTTGACAATCTGTTTGATAGGGATATTTTTATCGATAATTCCTGCACAAAGCTCATACATGTAACCATCGTCGTTGCTGTGCATCACTGCAGGGTGTAGTTGTTTGACAAGTACAAAAGTGTTTTTCTCTTTATGCCACAATAAAACAGCGACAGAATCGTGTGAGATGATCGCTTCCCACCTTTTTTGCTTGCCCTCTTGTGTGTAGTTGATCTTGATTGGCTTGATAAATTGAGGGTTTTTTAGCTCGTTAATGCTATCTATCTTGTCCATCTTTTTGCTCCATTGGGTCATCTAGCAAGTAGATATAACACATATCTTCAAAGTGTGTTGCCCGTTTGTAAGGGGTTTTGTTTTGCAGGTGCAAGTTGATGCGCTCATCGTAGTTGGCTTTGAGTTTTAAAAACGCTTTTTTTGCTTTGCCTTTGAGTTTTTTTGTGGTTACTTGCACAACACGTAGTGGGTTGATGGCACGTCCTCTTTTTCGAAGCTCGAAGTGAAGATGGGGACCTGTGGAGCGACCTGTTGAGCCTACGTAGGCAATTGTTTGCCCTTTTTTGACATATTTGCCTCTGTAGATTCCTCGTCGAAATGATTTAAGATGTGCATAGCGTGTTTCATAGCCGTCATTGTGGCGAATTTTTATCAAGTTGCCATAAGTACCCATCCTTGCGCAGTAAGTGATGCGACCACTTCCAGCCGCAACTACAGGAGTGCCGCGCCTTGCTGCATAATCAACTCCAAGGTGTGCTTTCCATTTATGCAAAATCGGATGCCATCTTCTTTTGGTAAAATAGGAAGATATTCGAGCACCTCTTACAGGGCGAGCAAGTAAAAACCCCTCCACTTCATGTGCTCTTTCATCGTAGTAACGCCCATCATCATTGAGGTAGATAAAGTGTTTCTTTTTCCCCATCTCTATCATCGCAGCATCAAGGGTCGGCATTGAAAAAGGGCGACCGAGTCGATATTTTTGCTTATAAAGCATCACAAGCTCATCCCCTTTACGGATATCATTTTTAAAGTTGAGTGAGTGTTTAAAAGCTGCTACAAAAACACCGGCAACCTTTTGACTTCCTGTTGCTTTGAGGATAGCATAGTTAGGGGAGGAGTTGATCTGGGTGTAAAGTACTTCATTTTTCGTGCTACTGATGATGGGAATTGCTTCAAAACTGTAGCTCTCATCATCTTGATAGATGTGGATTTGCAACTCGTCATTGAGTGGCAGGAGAACTTGCTCTATGGTGTTGTTGTCGTCTCGTAGCATTTGGCAATGCACACCTGCACGTATCTCTTCGGTGAGACGCTGGTCATCTTTGTCAAGGTTGTAATAAAGCCTTCTTAGTGGCAGGGAGTGTTTTTCTAAAAACTGTAAGTAAGTCTCGCCGTTAAACCAGCGAAAACGCTCTACATGTGAAGCAAACAGAGTGGCAGCGATAGCCAAAAAGATGAAAATTCGCATTATCGATTAAAACCTGAGATAAATTTGTTGAGAGATTATCGAAATTTGGCTTATATTCGCTATAATCTCAAGAAAAAAAGAAGACAAATGAGATATATTTTAGTTTTTTTACTGCTTGGCTTTGAACTTTTTGCCGGTGTGATTCGCTCACAAATTATTGAAGTGGACAACGAAGCAAATGTTGCAAAGATCAAAGTAGAGAAGATTGATGTAGGTGTGAGTGGCTATATAGTCCACCATATCACAGATCAACACAGCTCAATTTTAAAAAACTGTGTTGTGACAGATTTTGATGCCGCAAGTGGTATAGCGACGCTATCGATGAGAGATTTTAACCTTTTAAACACCAATGCGCTCCCACAGGGAAGATGGAAGGTTCAAGTGGGTGATACCGCCGAACTTGCTTTTGGATATACTCGCTCTTTATTGATCGCTCCAAGTGAGGAGATCTACTACCAGATCACAAAGTCGATCAAGACACAATGGGTACATCCCGATCTTTTCGCAACACTTTTGTCGATACATGGGCATCCAACACCACTTCAAGAGGATTTTAAGGATCTTGGTGTAGCTGCAAGCGTCGGGCTTGTATTTATCTACTTAGATAAAAAACTCTACACAGTCGATATAAAAAGTTTTAAAATTTTACGGATCGATGATGCTCCTTTAACGCAAGATAGTGTAAAGCTCCCTTTTTACTCAAGAGTTGAGAAGATCGATGCTAATTGGTTTGGTGATGGCAGTGATGAGCTAGAGGTGTATGAACCGCACTATTACAAGCTTTTAGTGAAAAACAACAAAACGAATAAAGCACTTTACGAGATAGTCAAACAACACAAAAACAAAGAGGTGAGCTCTTTGGCAGATCAATTTGAGATGGGAGAATAGATGTTAGAGGCAAAACATTTACAACACTTTACCAAGATCGTTGGTGAGGAGAATATCTACAGTGATAAAGCACACCTCATAGCGTACTCCTACGATGCAACAAGGGAGCATTTTGAGCCAGATGCGGTGGTGTTTCCTCGAAGCGAAGAGGATGTGAGTGAGATTTTAAAATATTGTAACGAACATCGCATCGTGATCGTGCCTCGCGGAGCTGGAAGCGGTTTTACGGGTGGTGCACTGCCAAGTAACGGCGGGATTGTGCTTGCGATGGAGAAGCACATGAACAAGATCTTAGAGATCGATCTTAAAAACATGGTAGCGGTGGTGCAGCCGGGTGTGGTCAATATGGACTTGCAACGCGCCGTTGAGGAGGTAGGGCTTTTCTATCCGCCCGATCCCGCAAGTCAAGATTACTCAACCATCGGTGGCAATGTGAGTGAAAATGCCGGAGGGATGCGTGCAGCGAAGTATGGGATTACTAAAGATTATGTGATGGCAACGCGTGCGGTGCTGCCAAATGGTGATATTATCAAAGCAGGCAAGCGAACCATTAAGGATGTGGCAGGGTATAACATCAGCGGGATTTTGATCGCAAGTGAGGGGACTTTGGCGGTTTTAACAGAGATCACCCTCAAACTCATCCCAAAACCCAAGATGACTAAAACAGCGATGGGGATCTTCCCAACTGTTAAAGATGCGATGAATGCTGTGTATAAAACGATGGCAAGTGGTGTCACTCCTGTAGCGATGGAGTTTTTAGATAACCTTACCATCCGTGCGGTGGAGCAGACTTTTCACAAAGGTTTGCCGGTAGATGCGGGAGCACTTTTGGTTACTGATGTCGATGGCAACCTTGAAGATGATCTCAACTTCCAGCTTGAGCAGATAGAGAAGGTGTTTCAAGAGAATGGTTGCAGTGAGTTTCGCATAGCCAAAGATGAAAAAGAGGCGGCTGATCTTTGGTTTGCGCGCCGTAACGCTTCACCGTCACTGAGTGTCTATGGAAGTAAAAAACTCAATGAAGATGTCACGGTACCTCGTGCGGTGTTGCCGGAGTTGTTAGAGAAGTTTTATGCGATCGCTGCAAAATACAACATCAACATCCCATGTTTTGGTCATACGGGAGATGGCAATGTGCATACCAATGTGATGGTGGACGGCAGTGATCCTAAGCAGGTAGAGATTGCCTACAAAGCGATCGAAGAGGTGTTTCAAGCGACCGTTGATCTAGGTGGTACTCTCTCGGGTGAGCATGGGATCGGTCTAGCTAAAGCGCCGTATATGTCTATGGCGTTTACCCCCGAGGAGATGACACTTTTTAAATCGATCAAAAAAGCGTTTGATCCAAACAACATCCTCAACCCTGCTAAGATGGGTCTTGAATAAGATGCAAAAACGGGCTCTTGAGTTTTACAAACAAGGCAAGCTTTTTGTGACGGCGTTTGTAGATAAGGAGCTGACCCTTTTTGCGGCAAGTTTGAGTTTTTATACGATCTTTACGATCATTCCACTGTTGTTGATTATGATCTCATTGTTGACTGCTTTGCCTGCATTTCAGGAGAACTACGAAAATATCAAAACGTTTATATTTTCCAATCTGATGCCGGTGCAGTCTGAGATGATCATAAGCAAGATAGATGGTTTTTTAGTCAACTCTGCTAAATTGGGCGCTATGAGTTTTGCGGCGGTTTTGGTGGCATCATTGCTGTTTTTTAAAAATTTTGAATATATTGCTAACAAAATTTTTCATGCAAAAGCGCGCACGCTTTGGGAGTCGATCACAACCTACTGGACCATGATGACCCTTACCCCCATTGCACTTGGGGTCTCTTTTTTTATCACCGGCAAGATCGCTACACTGATGGCTTCTAATGAGCTCACAAGCAGTTTGGATATTTTGCCACTGATCCCATATCTTATCATTTGGGGATTATTCTTTTTAATTTTTCAAATAGGTCCAAATACCAAGATCAACCCTAAAGCTTCAGCGATAAGCTCATTTATTGTCTCAATTATCTTTAGTGTGAGTAAAAACGGGTTTATCTATTATGTGTTTTTAAACAAATCCTACACCACGATGTACGGCTCTTTTGCTATTGTGATGTTTTTGTTTTTATGGGTCTATGTTTCGTGGATCATCTTTCTTTATGGACTCAAACTATGCCGCGTAATAGATCAGGCTTACGCAAAACAGCGAAGCAAAAACGATCAAGAGATAGAAAAAGAGCCTGCTAAAAATAGCCAAGAGGGAAGCAAAGACAAAGCCCACTAGCAGATAGTTTGGCAACTCTAGCCAGATAGAAGAGTCTTTTGCACTTTGTATGAGTGTTAGCAGCACCCCATCAAGCAGATCCCCCATCCCCATTAGATGTAGCGCAATACTTAGTGGATAAAATAAACTAAAGAGTGTGGTGTAGAGGGTTGAGAGGGGATGCAGGAGTGAAAAGTTGCCAAAGATCACAGTAGAGTAGGGCAGCATCATCAAGTAAACAAATAGTGGTAGCATCAAAAACTGCCACAGAAATTTTTTGCTTTGAAAATGGTGCAAAAACAAAAAGATATAAAACACCCCCGCAACACTCAGCCAAAATCCAAGGGCAAAAACGAGTCGAGGAAAGAGGGTGAGGATCACAAGTATGGTGATCAAGAGGGTTTGCATCGAGATGATCTTGATACCGCGATCGTAAAGAAAAAACCCAATCACAAACATCACAAAAGAGCGAAGCAGCGAGGGTTGGGCATCTAAAAAGATGGTGTAGAGCAAGAGCGCTAAAGCGATGAGTATAAAGGTATCTCTTTGAAAACTTCGGTAGGGGAAGTATCTGCTTTGTAAAAATTTGTAAGGGTATTTGAGAAGTAGCAGCAGCACAAAACTAAGCACTCCCAAGTGAAAGCCGCTAATGGCTATAAGATGGGAGATCCCAAGGGTGCTGAAAGTTTGTAGTAGATCCTTTGGCAGGGGCTTGGCAAGGTAGAGTGCTTCGTAGATGCGTGTGATATTGGCATCTTGGTGTTGTGAAGCGATGGCGTTTTGCAAGAGGTGCCATAAGTTTTGCGAGTTGTCGATCTTAAGGATTTTGCTTGGGGCAAAAAAGCCCTTGAGGTAGTCTAAAAATGAGATGTTTCCCTCTTTGCCCGTAAAGATCTCAAGCGAAATTTGTTTGGCAATGATATCGCTCAGATCTTTTTTGGCTAATGTATAAAAGGTAAAACCATCATCTGCTTTGAGTTTTAAGATCTGGTAGTGTTTTGTTTTGCCTGATGGGGTGGTTTTTGTTTTGGTGTATTGATTGAGTACTTTGGCATTTACAAGTGCAGAGTCAAACTTGACAAGCTGTTTGTAGTTGTAGTACTCCCAAAGGAGTGAGAAGCTAAGTAAAAGTAAAAAAACGAAAAAAAGAAAGAACCACTCTTTGGGCTTTTGCAGTAGTTCTACGCGCTCTATCATCTGTGCGTTAGAGTGTCGGCATCTCTACGCTGTCGTTTTGCCCAACATCCATCTGCGCTGATTTGGTATCAACATTTTCATACACAAATTCAGTTGCTTGAGCGTAGGTAGGTGCGTCGATAAAACGGGTGAGTTTTTTCTGGAAAATCAACTTCACATGCCCCGTTGGACCGTTTCTCTGTTTACCGATAATGATCTCCGCTTCCTCCTGCTCTTTTTCCACATAGGTTGGTGTAAACTCTTTACCTTCAGTTTTGGCAGCTTTTTCTCGCTCTTTTTCCTCCTTGTAGAGGTACACATCATCGCGGTAGACAAAAAGGATAATGTCGGCATCTTGCTCGATCGATCCAGATTCACGAATGTCACTTAACATCGGGCGTTTGTCGTTTCTTGATTCTAACCCACGGTTAAGCTGTGAGAGAGCAACAATAGGGATATCAAGCTCACGCGCTAGCATCTTGAGCCCACGCGATATGTCTGAGACCTGCAGGTGTCTGTCTTGATTGCCAATACCTTGCATAATCTGTAAGTAGTCAATCACCGCTATCTCGATATCTGGGTGTTGTGTTTTGAGTTTTCGCAGTTTGCTGCGAAGCTGGTTAATGTTAACACTCCCACTGTCATCAACAAAAAGCTTAGCGGTGTTCATCTTATCGATCGCACCGTTGAGCTGGCTCCACTGCTCATCACTCATATCGCCCACCCTTAGTTTTTGCAGTGGGATCGAGGTTTGGATAGACAGAAGTCTAAGCATCAACTGCTCTGCCGGCATCTCAAGCGAGAAAAACGCCACCCCTTTACCTTGCGTAATGAGGTTGTTGACGGTGTTTAAAATGAACGAAGTTTTCCCCATCGCCGGCCTTGCGGCAACGATCACAAGATCCCCTTTGCCAAAACCGGTGGTCATTTTGTTAAGATCTTTAAAGCCGGTGTCAACACCAACAAGCACAGAATTTCCCCGCGCTTTCATCTCTTTGATATACTCCATGGTGCTAAAGGTCATGGTAGGGGAGTCTAAAAAGTCGCTTATTTGATTCTCCTGTGTGATCTCATAGAGTTTTTTCTCTACAATATCCACAACATCCGCACTTGGAAGCTCCTCTTCAACCGTTACCCGTTTGATCTCGGTAGTGAGGGTAAGCAGGTGGCGTTTGAGTGATTTGTCTTTCACTTCATCGATGTATGCTTTGGTGTTGGAGATTGGATTGGCGGCTAAAATTTCCAAAAGCACCTGCTCATCAAATTTCTTCATCTTGATCAGCTCTTTTTTGATAAACTCCTCATCGATCGGCAGATCGTTTTGAAAGAGTGTGAGCATCGCTTTGAAGATATCTTGATGCGCAGGGAGGTAAAAATCATCCACTTTGAGCTGCACACTCAGATCATCAAACTGACTTGGTTCAAAGATGATCGAGCTTAAGATACTTCGCTCAAAGGCAAGGTTGTAAAGATTGTCTTGCATTATTGTTCCCCTGCCATTTTTTCTACCTCTGTAACAAACTTCTCTACCAACTCTTTTTCATCAAGATTAGCCACAACTTCCCCTTTGACCATCACAAGCCCTTTGCCTTTACCATACGCTATGGCGACATCGGCATGTTTAGCTTCACCAATGGCATTGACCACACACCCCATCACCGAGATATCAAGAGGGGTTTTAATGTGTGCGGTTCTTTTTTCAATCTCGCTTACGGCACTGACAAGATCAGCTTCAATCCGACCGCAGGTTGGGCATGAGATGATATTAAGACCATCTTTGGCAACCCCAGCATCTTTTAAGATCGCCTTGGCAACCTTGATCTCCTCTTCAAGCTCACCGGTGATGCTTACACGCATCGTATCACCTATGCCATCTAGTAGCAGCGCTCCAAGACCTATGGCACTTTTTACTGTTGCATGAAACAAAGTTCCTGCTTCTGTGACACCTAGGTGAAATGGGTAGTTGTTTTTAGGGCGGAGCATCCGGTAGGCATCCACGGTTCGCTCCACATCACTTGCTTTTAAAGAGATTTTGATGTCGCTAAATCCAAGATCTTCAAGATATTTGATGTTGTACTCGGCACTTGCAACCATACCCTCAGCTGTTGCGCCGTATCTCTCTTCAAACTCTTTCTCGAGACTTCCCGCATTGACACCGATGCGAATAGGGATGTTGCGCTCTTGGCACGCTTTAACCACCTCGGCAACTTTTTGCTTACTGCCAATATTGCCCGGATTGATACGGATGCAGTCCACCGATTCAGCAGCGATGAGAGCGAGTTTGTGGTTAAAGTGGATATCGGCAACAAGTGGCATTGAGATCTGCTCTTTGATGCTTTTGAGCGCTAAGGCATCCTCCATATCGGGAACCGCCACACGCACGATATCGCACCCTGCAAAATGAAGGCGGTTGATCTGCTCAACGGTAGCTACAACATCACGAGTATCGGAGTAGGTCATCGACTGTACACTGATGGGTGCATCACCACCGACAGCTACATCACCGACAAAAATTTTTTTGGTTGGGTATCTTTTTATCATGAAGAGATTTTAGCTTGATTGAAATAAAAGGGTGCTTATTTAG
>VCAY01000035.1 GCA_013607635.1 Campylobacterota bacterium | reverse complement strand
GAAAGTTGAGTAATTAATTTTTAATTTAACTAAACTAGGTTAAGATGATCACAGTAAAAAAAGCCCTATATTACGTATATAAGGGCTTCTTTTAGTAATAATTAGTCGTAGTTATAAAACTTAATTTTGCCATGCTTTGGCCAAAGGAGAATATATGCAATTAGGTTTCCTAGTTGATTTGCATCTTTGTATGGGATGTAAAGGTTGTGAGATCGCATGTAAAGTGGAAAATGAGGTTCCACTTAGTACATGGAGACTTCGTGTTAAGTATGTAGATGTTGGTACTTTTCCTGAAACAAAAAGAACATTTACACCACTAAGATGTAACCACTGTGAAAATGCTCCGTGTGAGAGAATTTGTCCGGTAAGTGCACTGCATTACATCGAAAACGGTATTGTAAATATTGACAAGGAAAGATGTATCGGTTGTGCCGGTTGTGTTATGGCTTGTCCTTATGGGGCGATCTATATCGATCCTGAAACACAAACTGCAGATAAGTGTACATATTGTGCGCACCGTATCGCTTCATCGATGATGCCTGCTTGTGTTGTTGCTTGTCCTGTTGAAGCAAACATCTTTGGAGATCTTGATGATCCAACTTCAAATATCTCGAAATATATCCAAGCAAATAGAGATGTACAGGTGCGTAAACCTGAAAAAGGTACACATCCTCATCATTTCTATGTTGGTGCATCACAAGCACACCTTAACCCTCTTGCGTCTGAGAGAGAAGAAGGCTATAACTTGTTTAACAACATAACACATCTTCCACTAGGGGGGCATGAATAATGGTACATGAAACTTTAGCAGCGACACACGCTGTAGTGACTTTGGATGTAGCACTTCCAGAACCGTTCTGGGGTTGGTTTGTTACAATGAATATGTGGGCGAAAAGTGTTGGTACTGGGCTTATCTTTATGCTTTTCTTGTTGATGAAGAAAAATGCAAGTGAGTTGTCGGGAGTGCGAACGCGTACAATCATCGTCTCTTTTATTATGATGAATGTGTTTTTACTTTTTACGCTTGCTGATTTGCATCAGCCGTTTAGAATGTGGCATATCTTCTTTTATCCACATTGGACTTCTGCGATCACGGTCGGTGCTTGGATGGCAACTCTGTTTGTCGGTTTAGAATTTTTGATGGCTGCTGCAATGATCAGAAAAGAAAACTGTATTTTTACAAAAGATGCAACAGGATTTTTTGACAAGATGCTTTTTTGGGTGACACTTCTTGCTATCCCTGTAACACTTTATACTGCAGGTATTATGGCGGAGTCAACAGCTCGTGAACTATGGCAAATGCCGACAGAATCTGTGCAAATGATCCTTGCGGCTACTTTAAGTGGTTCAGCTGCGATCATTTTACTTGGCGGTTCTAAGTTGAGTGATGAGAGCAAAAGATTTTTTGGAGCTATTTTAGGACTTAGTGCTTTGATGGCATTTATCATCTATATGTCGGAGTATATCTTTGGAGCAATGAAAGCTGAAGAAGCGGCTGCTATCTTGAACTATGTCAAAGGTGATGGTGAATATGCAACAATGTTCTGGATTGGACAGTGGGTGGCATACATCTTACCGATGTTGCTAGTAGCACTAAGCAGAGTTAGCAACTCAAATGCAATGCTTAACCTTGCATCTATTTTAGCAATCGTAGGGCTATGGGTTGTTAAACATGTTTGGTTGATAATCCCACAATTATTACCTTTAAGTTAGAGAGGAAATTAAATGTATTTAGAAAGTAGAAGAACATTTTTAAAAGGTGCGGCATTTACGGTTGCCGGTGCCGCTGTAGCCAAGGGTGTATTTACAACTGATGTCAAAGCTGAGTCAGTAGCAAGTAGCAAGTTTACAAATACTCCTGAAACAATCTCATTCTATCCGGATGTAAAAGAGTGGGACAGCTTCCAAGAGTTAGATGGAACCGATTGGAAGCGGGGTGGTATCGAACGACATGGTGTGCGTTCTGAAGATAATCCTGATGGTATCCAAGTTAACGATTATACAATTGTTCCAACAGTTTGTTCAAACTGTGAGGCTGGTTGTGGTTTAACTGCATGGGTTAATAAAAACGATTTTGATAAAGGTGTTTTAACAGTTCGTAAATATATGGGTAACCCTGTTCATACAGGTTCTCGTGGTCGTAACTGTGCAAAAGGTTATGCAGTAACCTCACAAATGTATGATCCGGATCGTATCCCGTTTCCTATCAAAAGAGCACCGGGTTCTAAACGGGGTGAAGGTAAATGGGTACGTGTAACTTGGGATGAAGCGATGGCTGCAATCGGTAAAAAGATGCATGACACACTTGCAAAAGGTGATGAAGTGTCTAAAAAACAGATTATGTACCATGTTGGTCGTCCAAATGAGAATGGTTTTGGTCCTCGTGTACCACAATCTCTTGGCATTGATGGTTACAACTCACATACAAACATCTGTTCTGCAGGTGCGCGTGAGGGTACGATCCAATGGGCAAATGATGATAGAAACTCACCAGACTGGGCAAATGCTGACTTGATCTTCTTGCAGTCATCTCACGCAGCAGATGCGGGTCACTACTTCCAACAATCAGCTGGATATATCGCAGATGCGCGTAAGCGTGGTGCGAAGATGATCGTAATCGATCCTCGTATGTCAAACTCTGCGGGTATGGCTGATCTTTGGATCCCTGCGTGGCCAGGAACTGAAGCAGCGCTTTATCTTTACCTTGTTAACAGAATCGTCCATGAGAAAGATAAAGATGGACAAGATCTTGTAAACCATGAGTTTGTGAAAGAGTGGGTCAACTGGGATCGCTTGATGGCAAATAAAAACTACCTTGCAAAAATGGTAGAGTATGGTTATATCTCTAAGATGCCTAAAGGTGACAGCTATGAAGATTTCTTAGCACTGCTTCGTGAGCTTTATGCACCATACACCAAAGAGTTTGTTGTAAAAGAGTGTAAACTTGAAGGTATGGAGTATAAACTTGATCAGCTTTGGGATCTTTTTGTTCCAGCAGGTGCGAAGATTGCAACATATCTTTGGCGTGCAGGACCGATCGGTCACCGTGGTGGTTGGATGAATACTCGTGCAGGTTTCTTACCATTAGCACTTCGTGGTGCAATGCGTGGGGATATTGGTGGAATAGGTATGCACCATTGGCATGAGATCTCTGTTGCTGGTAAAGGTGATAAAGCTACAGTGGCTGGTAAGCACCCTGCAAAAACTGATGTATGGAATGAGATCGCTTGGCCACCTGAATATCCTATTTCAACTTATGAGATGGGCTTTATGATGCCGCAACTTATGATGGATGATGCATGGTATGAAAAATGGACAAAACGCGGTCTGAAGATCCCTAAATCTATGGCTGTTTATGTTCCAAGAATGCACAATCCACTTTGGATCAACCCAGATGGTTTTAGATGGATCGAAGCGCTTAAACGGGAAGATAAGTTTGAATTGTCTTTTAACCTCTCTCCAACATGGTCTGAGACAAACTGGTACTGTGATTATGTACTTCCGGTTGGGCTTGCGGGTGAGAGAAATGACCAACAGTCAACACCGTCAAAACCTGAGCAGCGCATCGAGTTCCGTCAGGCAGTTCTTCGCGTAGCGGCTGAGAAAGCGGGTTGGAAACCAAAAGATCCAACGCGTGCAACACTTGAAGCACACATGAAATTTGGTCTTGGTGAGGTTTGGGAAGAGTCAGAGTTCTGGCCAAACCTTATTTTCCATTATGTTGACCCAGATGGAAAACTTGGCATCAGAGATTACTGGGCAAGTAAAAAAGATCCATCTCGTTGTATTACCGTACCTGAGTATTTCGATGCTGCGCTTAGTCTTCTACCAAGACTTAAAGAGACAGCTACGAAGATGTACAAAGGTGAAGAGTATCCTGTGTATGCTTACATTAGAGATCATGGTGCTTGGACAGAGAAAACCAATGTGTACAAACCTCAAGAAGAGGAGCTTCATGTTGAGGGTGATTATGTACATGCACATGGGCATAAGTACCATAAATCTGAGGTTGAAAAAGATGAGTTCGGTACACTTTGGGTTCAAGATGGTGAGTTGAAAAAATCTATCGGTATTATTAAAGACAAAGAGATCCTTGCAGGTTTCCATACTTTAAGTAAAAAACTTGAATTCTTCTCTGAATGGCTTGCAGAAGAGTGGAAGTGGCCTGAGTACGCTATTCCATTCTATCCAAGAAACGATAAAGAGAACGATAAAATGGTACACTTGGTTAGCCAAGTACACCATAAGTTTATGAAAGCTGAGAATGAGTTTGCGCTCAATACTATTTATCGTTTACCGTACAATATCCATACGCGTTCTGTGAACTCTAAACATCTTATGGAGATCTCTCAAAACCATAATCCGGTTTGGATCTATACAGAAGATGCGAAGCGTTTAGGTATCAAGCGTGGAGATGCGATTAAAGTGAAAATTGTTGATACACTTTCTGGTATTGAGAGTGGTTACTTTATCGCTATGGCGGTACCGACTGAAGCTACACGTCCAGGTGTTCTTGCATGTTCTCACCATGCCGGTCGTTGGAAACTTAAAGATTCTGTAAAGATTCCAGGTTTTGAACATCAGCTCGGTGTTATGGGTGTAGGTGCTCCACTTTATGAGATGACAAATGATGGTAAAGTTGGAACACTTAAACCTAAAGAGGGTATTGAAGCGATCAAAAAACGTGAAATATGGCAGTTTAAAGAGTACAACCGTGATATCGATGATATCTGGTGGGATGGATTAAGTGGTTCATGGCAAAATGCTGTAGCACCTTGTCATCCAGACCCAATTGCAGGTAACCATGCTTGGCACCAAAAAGTAGTGATTGAAAAAGCAGGAGCTGATGAAAAAATCGGTGATATCTCTGTTAACTACGAAAATAACTTTAAAGTTTACCAAGAGTGGAGAGATCAATTGACTCGTCCACTTGCTCCAGGTGATAAATGGCGTCGTCCATATCACATCAAGCGTCCGGTTAAACCAAGTCAAAAAGCTTACAAAGTTGAGATTAAAGACGCTTAACTATTAAATTAAAGCCCACTTCAAGTGGTGCTTTAATATACTTTCACAAACACATTTCCATTTAAGGCAAATATTTTATGAATAACGAACTAATGCAGCAACAAACTGCACGTATTAATATCTATGCACTGTTATCAAGACTCACTATGAGTGAAGTAGATGAGGGGCTATTAAAATCAATTGAAGAAGATGAAAATATGCTCTCTTTTTTCCCAACTTATGAGAAATGGGAGAAAAAAGAACACTTTAGTAGAAAAGATTTGATAGAGAGATATCTAAATGTTGATTTTACTAACCTTTTTTTGCTCCATTTGATTCCGTATGAATCGTTTTATACTAGAGAAGATCAGATGATGGAAACTGGTGGAGACAACCCTGTACAGGCTATCTTTAACGCTTTTGAGTTTAAAGTGGAGCTTGATAAAGCAAGGGTGATGGCTTCAGATCATATTGGGATTGAGTTGGAATTTATGTATGAGCTGTGCAAAGCAGAGCTTAAAGCACTTGAGGATGGGAATGTAGAGATTGCTAAGCAGTTAGCACAATTGCAGTATGGGTTTATGAAAGATCATATTGTAGAATGGGCTCCGATGTTTCTGATCAATGTCAAAAATGAAGCAGGTACTGCTTTTTATTTTGATCTGGCAGATTTTGTTTTGGAGTTTATTTTAAGCGATTTTGAATATCTGAGTGAACTTAAAAACGGTGGGTATAATTACCAAGTATGAGCCTTTTAACTTTAGATGTTGCTAAATGTGTTCACACATCCAACAAGTTTGCCGTGTGCAATGAATGTGTGGAGGCTTGTCCGGTAGAGACGATCAAGATAACGCAGAGTGTTGTATCTTTTACACCTGCTGATTGTGTAGGGTGTGGTGGCTGTGGTAGTGTATGTCCAACTGCGGCATACTCTTTGGACGACTTTAAACCACTCAACTATGTTTTTGCCTTTTTAGAACATGATAAAGAGGTTCTTACATGTAAAGAGGATCTGCCGTGTATTGCAGCACTCAGTGTTGAAGAGTTGTTGAGTATGGCACTTATTGCAGAAAAACAACTCAGTGCAGATATTGGTGGATGCGGAGATTGTCCAATTGGAGTAAAAAATCTACCGATTATCGAGGATCGTATTGAAGAGGTTAATTTTTTACTCGAAGCGATGCAACAGCAAAAAGAGATAAAGCTGCAGGAAGTAGAGTTTAAATCACAAGAGCAAGAGGGTGAAACTCTCAGTAGAAGAGAACTTCTTTCAAAAGAGGGACTCAAAAAAGCGGTGCATATAAAACAACAGTTTGAAAACGAAGTGGCTGCAGGTGATGCTATAGAAAAAGTTCATACAGTAACCGGTGCAGATATAGCTAAAATTAAACAAAAAAATATCCCCGATAGACGCAGTTTGTTGCTTATGGCAATGAAGCGTGCAAAAGTGCCGGAAGTTTTTCATACAATCGATATCGAAGATGTCAGTTTTATTTCACAAAAAGATCTCGATGAGGTGACTTGTACTAACTGCCAGATGTGTTACCGCATCTGTCCAACAGGAGCGCTGAGTTCTGATGCCAAAGGGAGTGTGATCAATTTTAACCCTCTTGCTTGTGTGCAGTGTCACAGTTGTCATGATGTGTGTGAGCCAGACTCGTTGACCCTGCGTCCAACCTTTGCACTGGCAAACTTTTTTGATCCAAAAATAGAAACATTGGTGCGTTTTACCATCAAGCGGTGTGATGAGTGTGGTAACTATTTTTCTTACCAAGGTGGTGAAGTGTTGTGCTCTAGATGTAAGATAGAGGAAGAAGAAGCAAAAGCTCTTTGGGGTATAAATAGAAACTAACAGGAGAAAAAGATATGAATATGCAAGATTTAAATGAATTAAGAAGTGAATTTGAGCAGATGCAACAGCAAATGCTTGCAGATCAAAACTGTGCTGATGGAAGTTGCGGTCTTGATGCACCGGAGGAGTATCCTGATTATCTTAAAGCGATCTATGCAGAGATTATGCCACCGGTAAAAAGTGGTGTCTATTTTTCAAGATGGGATCTTAAACGGATGGCGCAGCAACTAGATGAGTCGTTTGCGATCGATGTGCGAGAGAGGATGTTTCAAAAGTTTATGCAGTGGGTGGCAACGCCGGAAGATTTTCGTGCCGTCATTGAGCAGTTTTCTCAAAATATGGACTTAAAATGTGAGATCTATAAAGAGTACAGTGAAAAATATCCATCAACAAAAGAGATTTTCGATGCGAAAATCGCAAAAGTACAAAATGCAAAACAGTATTTTGAAAAAGTATATAAAGAGTTCTTTACAGAGGAGGGGAGTGGCGCTCAATAATCTACACCGAGTAGATCCTCCTCAACATCATATTTGCTGCCATCCTCTTTTGTGAAGTTCGCTAGAAAGTAGGTGAGATTTTCAATATCGTCTTGACTGAGAGGTTTGGCAAAGGTGAACATAATCTCCTGTTTTTGTGTGGTTGCTATCCCCTTTTTAAAATCAAGCAGTTTTTTTTGTAAAAAAGCTTGTTTTTTGTTGGCAAGTTTGGGATAGTACCCGCTTCCCTCGCCATTTGTTCCGTGGCAGTTAGCGCAACTGTTTGCATAGTACAGACTTTTTCCCTCCTCATACTGCTTGTTGTTTTGCGCTGCCGCAAGGAGAGTACAAAAAAATAGTAGCGTTATAGAAAACTTCATGACAACCTCTTGAGAATCGTTTTTTTGATTTTACCAAAATTCCCCTTTTTATCGTGATAAACCATCTCCTCTAGTTGTTTAATCTCTGCGCTAAATGTTTGTTCAAGCTGATAATTGATTAAGTGCATCAGTAGTTGTTTTGCTTCTTGTGCTGTTTGTATCTGCTTATACTCTTTTGATTTTTGTTTTGGTTGTAAGTGCAGTGTTGTGAGTTTGGCACTGATAAAACCGCTGATAAAAATAGCGATATAGATAAGATACTGCTTGAGGCTCTTGATACTGACAAAGTGTTTGGTTGTCGGTGATTCTTTTGGATCCAGAAGCAATGTGGTATCGATTTGCTTGACTGCTATATGATGCTTTGGTGCCGTTAGGTGGTAGTATTTACCCGTTTTTGGAGAGAAAGCTTTGAGGGAGATCTCAGGGATTGTGAAGCTTTTTTTTGAGCTAAGTGCATAGATAAATTCAGAATTGATGGTATATCCTTGTTGTGTAGCTTTGTGAAGGAGATCATTTTTCTCAAAAAAAAGGCTGACATCTTGGATATTTTTGATAAGTGAAAGATTTTGCTCTACAAATCCCTTGCCGCTTAGTGTGTAGGTGATGTTTGTGCTTTCATACTGTGTAATGTTTGTTTGACCCATTTTTTCCTTCAGTGAAAAATCACCCACAAGCACAACATCCTTCGCTATCGGTTTTATATGAAGTATAAGTGGGTTGATAGGAAGTTTTGCAGTTTTTTTCTGGATACCGGTATTGTTGTCATGATCATCGACATAGCTTTGTGCAACGGCACTGTCACTTGCTGTTTGAACCACAAAATCAAAATCAACCGAGATATCTCCGCTTTTTAATGGGAAAAGTAAAAAACTAAAAGTTGCTTCAGTGTCATGATTTCGTTTGTCGTTGAGATCTTTTTGAAGTAGTTGAATCAAATAGCTATCGCTTGGTTTTGGATGGAGTAAAAAAAACATATTATCGGTGTGATCTATTTGGCGTGCCTCAAAGGTGATAAGCACCGCCTCTTTTTGGTAAGGATTTGGCTTATTGCTCTTTAGGGTGTATGAGGCAAGTGTCGTAGCCAAGAGGTTTGATGTAAAAAGTAAAAAGATGATGATGCTACCAAGGCTCTTTTTCATCAGTGTATCCTTTGTTGATAATTTCATAAGCTTTGTAGGTGAATTTATACTGCATGTTGCTGTTCTGTTTTTTGCTTACCTGTGCAGCGTTTTGTTGTTTTTTATCTTTATTGCCACCACCGTTTGACTCTTCGCCATTGTTTTGATTGGAGGATTTTTTGGTGTTTGCACTGTCTTGATGGTCAGTTTGTCTGTTTTTACCATTTTTGTTTACCTTTTTCTGATGGTGTGTTTTTGGTCGAAGATCGGTAACTTTTTTTTTGTGCGTAAGGTTGTGTTTATAAAGATAGTGTAGATTCTCTAGTGCATCGCTATCGTTTGGATCGAGTGCAAGTGCTTTGATGTAAAACTCCACCGCTTTATCAAAATGCCCCGTTTTTGCAGCAGCGTTGCCCATGTTGTAAAAGATCTTTTGTTTGAGATCTTTGTCGGATGTTTGAATGCTTGAGAGATACCCAAGCGCATCACGGTAATGACCCGCTTTATAGTAAGATACAGCGGTATTATAATAACTTTGCACCGATGGATCGATCTGTTGAAAGCTTCGTGCAGCTTGGAGATAGTCTTGATGTGTGTAGGCCTTATTTGCCTCTTTTAGGTGGTAAAAATCAACTACGCCTGCATAGCTTGGTTGTGGCAAAACAGATACCAAAAGGGGTGCTAAAAGATATTTTTGCACGATATTCGTTACACTGAAAAAGAACAAAATGATTGCAAAGAGTAGAGGGATGAAAAACAGCTCCCTATAAGAGTGAACGGTGATTTGCTCTTTTTTGGTGTTTTGTGTGTCGATATCGCTTGAGAGTTGATCGATCACATTGAGTGAATTGAGTTGATAGTATTTTCCATGAGTTGCCTTGGCAAGGTCACTTAACATGGGGTTGATCTTGGAGATTACGATCGCGTCATTGGTATCTTTGATATAGTGATCACTCTTTTTGAGTGCTGCACCCTTTGTGGTAGCAGTTGCAACAATAAAGGGGATTATGTTGTTGTTTTTGGCAATTTTTACCAATGTGGCAATATCGTGATCATCACCTCCATCACTGAAGATGATGAGGTTTTTTTGCTTCATTGACAGCTTGGCAATATCGCTAAAGAGGTTTTGCAAGTTGGTGCTTTTGGTTAAAATGTACTTAGGATTGAGCGCATCAAGGGCAAGGAGTGAGATAGAGCTGTCGGTTGTAGGAGGGGAGATCAGCAAGGTTTTGGATGTAAAGGCAAAAAGGGTGAAGCGATCTTTTGGATGAGAGGTGATCAGTTTTTTGATCGCCTTTTTTGCAAGTTTGTATCTACTTGGTTTTAAATCATCAGCTTGCATTGAGTAGGAGGCATCAAGGGCAATAATATAGTCGTGTGCGTCAAAGTTTTGCTTGATGTGTGAATCTTCAAGGGAGGGTCGAGCCATAGCCAAAAAGAGTAAAACAAGCGTGGCATAGAGAAGTTTTGTTTGTCTAGATATCTGCTGTGTGCCATTTTTTTTGTAGATAAGGTAGATGGGGATAAGTCCAAAAAGTACCCAGCCGTTCAGTAAAGTCACAAGACTCTCCTTTTGCTAAGCAGATACAAAAGTAAAAGGATCGCCATTGCAAGAGGGTAGGTGAAAAGCTGATGGCGATTGAGATAATGCTCAGATCGGATATTGCTAGGCTCAAGAGTATCGAGCTGCTCATAGATATCTTGCAGTGCTTTGGCATCTTGTGCTTCAAAACTTTTAGCGTCGGTATCTTTGGCAATCTGCTCTAATAGGGCACCGTCGTAACTGTTTTTTTTACCAATGCCGATGGTGTAGATGCGCACTCCCATCTTTTTCGCTTGTGTGATTGCATCTTTGATCTTTACAACGCCACTATTTTGGTAGCCGTCGGTGATGAGGATGATCACTCTATTTTTTGCCTCAGAATTGCGAAGCAGATACAAAGAGCGATCAAGCCCATCCCCAATAGCGGTAGAATCTCCAGCCATACCGACACTTAAAAAATCAAGCATATAGCTTAGTGCGTGCATATCGTAGGTGATAGGGGAGGGGCTAAAAGCATAAGATCCAAAAACAACAACACCGACATTGTCATCGTATCGGTAAGTGATAAAACTTTTGATTAGATCAAGTAAAACGGAAAATTTACTCTCTTGCTTTTGCTCCTCGCTAAAGCCACTCTCATCCATCGAACCACTTGTATCGAGTGCAAAAATAAGATCACGCCCTTTTCTGTGTTGTGAGTCAATCGCATCGTAAGTAATGGGTGTAGCAAGTGCTGTTACCATCAGTGCTAATATGGTGCTTAGAAGCAGTTTTTCTCGATGGATCCAGTTGGTGGTTTTGCCAAAAAGGTGCAGATGCACAAACGGGATCTTTTTGATTGTCAAAGGGCATCTGTAGATACAGACAATAAGCAGTAGCAGTAGAAATGTTAAGGGGTGTTCAAATTCAAAATGTTGCATCTATTTTATTTCCGCCCAAAGCAGTCGCATCCAAAGAGCGAGAGTTGATGTGTATCCCACCTCTTTAAAAACAAGCTCACCCTTTTTATCATAGATAAAAGTTGTTGGAAATGCTTGGATGTTAAAACTCTTGGCAAAAATTCCCCCTTGATCGTTTACAACCTTGTAGTGAAGATTATGCTCTTGCAAATATTTTTTTAAAGTGGCATCATCGCCGGAGTTAACCGCTACCGTGACAACCTCATAGTATTTGCTAAGGCGATCGATATTGTCAGCTTCTGCTTTACAAACAGGGCACCATGAGCCCCAAAAATGAACCATAATGGGACGATCGTTTGGTACTGGGGAGTTTATGTTGCCAATAAGGTGAAAACTCTTGATATGAAGTGGTGCATCGCTTAGAGACCGGGCATTGTAAAGACTTAAGATATTTGCCAAAACAGTGACAAAAACAAGAAGAAAAACCCCCTCTTTAAGATACCCAAGCAATCGTTTCTTATTCATAGTGATAATTTTAACATAATTGTAACGATAACTCGTTACAATTATGTTAAAATTAGGTAAGGTTGTGTGATGGGTTTTTTACTGGAGTATGGTGAAAAAGTAGAAGGGTATGAGGTTCGTGTTTTAAATGAAAGAGAAGCTAGAGCTGCAGCTGCGATCTTGTTTGTCGGGGCATTTTTAGGTCTAACAAATGGTGTGATGCTGCAAACTGCACTTTTTTCAAAATATTTTGTCACTTTTTTTGCGATCGATTTTTCGATCCGCATCATCAACTCCCGCTACGCACCAAGTTTGATGCTTGGGCGTTTTTTTGTCCAAAACCAAACACCTGAGTATGTGGGTGCAGAGCAAAAAAGGTTTGCATGGATTTTGGGCACTATCCTCGCGTGGCCGATGTTTTATTATCTGGTGATCCATTTTGAGCCAAATCCCATAAAAGTTTTTGTGTGTCTTATCTGTATGGCACTTTTGTTTTTTGAAGCGGCATTTTCGATCTGTTTGGGGTGTAAGATATTTAATTTGATTAAAAAAGAGAAAGCTACCCATTGTCCTGGTGGTGTTTGTGAAATCAGAACCAAAGATGAGGTGCAAAAGTTTAATCCTTTACAAAAAGTTGTCTTGATCGTTACGGTTGTGGCGATATTTTACGGAACTTACGCTTACTTTACAAAAACACCCGATAGAACAATATTTGTCCAAAAAATGAAAGAGTTGCTTTTGCCACAGAGTGTACTGGATGAGATGGAGTACGAAAGGGATATGGCAGAGTTTGATAATGATGATGATTTTTAAATGGCAATGTTGAGCATCGTTAGTATCGCTATACCCTCTGTTGGCGATGGTTTCTTCACAGGGCTTGAACCCTCTTTGAAGATACTTGCATAAGGGGTATTGCAACGGGCGTGAGGGTGGTTAGCCCGCGCTTTGTTTTGTTATACCTCTTGTTTATTTCATGCTTTTAGCCAAAGGTATCAAATCACCCCATGGAATTATTAAAAATCTATGATTACAGCTTTCACCCTTAACTCTTTGCTCTGTTTTTACATTTGCTGATAAACCATCAACATTATTTGTTGATACAACTGTCATATTTCCAAGTCTTGTTGTACATCCACTAAAACCAATCTCTTCATTTTGCGAGACCTCCAAAAATTTAATTTACCGCCAATTATTTGAAATCGGCATATCCAAAATGTCAGATAAAATGGCAACTTGGATATAACGGTTGAAGATAGCCGATAAATTGCCGCTAGGTAATTTTATTGGATACTCTGTTTTGTTGTGCTTTTAGCTTAATGATTTGTAACATTAT
>VCAY01000034.1:5065-14794 GCA_013607635.1 Campylobacterota bacterium | reverse complement strand
ATTATAGATGATTTTTATTCTTTTGTTGATTTTATCATTTTATATAACATTTTTTATTAAAAACTATGCTATCAAAAAATCACTTGTAGCACAAGTCAATGAGAGAAGTTCTCACACCACTCCAACACCTCATGGTGGTGGTATTGCCATAGCTGTTACTTGGCTGGTTGGTCTTGTGTACTTGTATGGTATGGATAAGATCGATGAAGGGCTTTTTTATGCACTGTTTTGTGGGTTTATTGTTGCCATTGTGAGTTTTTTAGATGATCTTTATGAACTCAGTCCAAAAGTGCGTCTTTTGGCTCAGTCATTTACTGCTGGTTTGGGGCTCTACCTCCTTGGAGGATTGCATCAGCTAGATCTTTTTTTTGTCACACTTGATAGCCAACTTTTAACCAATGTTTTTGCATTTTTGATGATCATTTGGTTTATCAATCTATACAATTTTTTAGACGGCATCAATGGTTATGCAGGACTTGAAGCGATTTTTTTGGCAGTTGCCGGTTTTTTGCTTTTTTGTGGTGCACATTTTTTGGTTTTGGCAGTTGCTGTACTTGGATTTTTGTTTTGGAACTACAATAAGGCAAAGATCTTTATGGGGGATGTCGGCAGTACACTCCTTGGGTATAATGTGGCAGTTTTTACCATCTATTATGCCAATCAATCGAGTGAAAACTTATGGGTATGGATCATCCTTTTTGGAGTATTTTGGTTTGATGCCACGGTTACATTGGTGCGAAGAAAGTTTAACAGTGAGAAGCTCAGTCAAGCGCATAAAAAACACGCTTATCAAAGGCTTACCCAAGCGGGCTGGAGTCATCTGAAGGTTACCAATGTTGCAATGGGACTAAATATTGTACTTTTTATAGTTGTTTATTTTGTACCAAATATAGCAATTGCTTTTGCTGTATCGATTTTGTTGTTGACATTAAGTATGTTTTTTGTTGAGAAGCAAAAGAGGTTTGAGTAATAAAGGTGGCAAAGTGAAGTTATTGTTTTTTATAGCGTTTTTTCCTTTAGCTGTATTATCTGCCAGTATAGATATTAATACAGCTTCAAAAGAGGAGCTTGTAGCTCTTAGTGGGATCGGTACCGCAAAAGCGCTGAAGATTGTGCGGTATCGCAAGGAGCACCAATGTTTTAAGAGTATCGATGAACTCATCAATGTCGATGGTGTAAGTCAAAAAATCGTTGAGAAAAATAAAGACCTGCTTACTCTCACCCCATGCCAAGCAATTACAGAGCAAAAAAAGATGGATATCCACTCTTTTAAAGATGTGTTGTTTGATCCTGTCAATCTCTTTTTTGTTGTTACTATTTTTATTTTAGCTGTGCTTGAGTATCTACTCAAAAAAGATCTCAAAGCGCAGATCATTAGCATGGGAGTTCTTGGGACTTTTGTGGGGATCTTTATTGGTCTGCAAGGGTTTGACCCATCAGATATCATGGGGAGTGTCAAAGATATATTGGTGGGGCTAAAAACTGCTTTTTTTACCTCGATTGTAGGGATGGGAGTGGCAACCATCCTCTCTATAGAGCAAAAACTAAGGGGAAGTTCTGAAATCAAGCAGTGAGTGGATCAGCATATCGGACATGATGTCTGGTTTGATGTTGGTATTTTTGTTTATCTCTATCGGTTTTATGCTTGAGGTTGAAGCCGATAAAGAAAAAATGCGTAAGGTAGCCGCATCTTACCGAGACACACAAGCAGATCTCAATGAAGCGCTTTATGAAACATTTCAAAACGATATTGCAGATTGGAATGCAACAATCACCAAAGACAACAGAATTATTTTTCATGCTCCAGATGTGTTGTTTGCATCAAGCAGTAGTGAGATTGAGCCAAGGTTTCAAAGGATACTTAAGAGCTTTTTCCCAAGATTTTTAGCAATTCTACGATCCAAAAAGTTTACCGATAAAATC
This sequence comes from Campylobacterota bacterium, assembly GCA_013607635.1. Taxonomy (GTDB): domain Bacteria; phylum Campylobacterota; class Campylobacteria; order Campylobacterales; family Sulfurimonadaceae; genus Sulfurimonas. The sequence continues at coordinate 12,871 of VCAY01000034.1, read as the reverse complement.
GAAGGTTTGCAGATAGAAGGCTACACCTCCAAAACATGGGCAAGTGCAACGTCCCAGCAGGAGATCTATCTTAAAAATATGCAACTCTCCCAACAAAGAGCGCTTGCGGTACTGAAGTTTTGCTATACTATCCAAAATAAAACTGTGCAAAGTAACCGCAAATGGTTAGAGGAAAAACTTAGAGCAAACGGGATGGCATTTGCCAAGAAATCCGATGATAAGTTTAGCAGACGCGTGGAGTTTAAGGTTAATATGAGAAGTGAAGAGAAGATTTTTGAGATATTAAAGGCAGATAAGTGAAGATAGATAAAAAAGTACTCAATGTTTTGGTCATTATTGTGTTGACAGTAAGTACGTTTTTATGGACTTTTTTTATCTTTCATCAGCCGATTGATTGGAAGATTACAGGGGTTGTGATTGTTTTAAGATTATTAGCCTCTTTGACTATTTATAAAGATTATTCCCTTTCATGGTCCAAAGTGACACAAAAGACCTTTTTATTCAAAACTATTGTTGTGGTTATACCTTTACTGATCTATATGCCGATTTTTCATGGTGAAGTGCGTTTTGCCTTTATGCTGAGTGAGGCGATGAGCTATTTGGTGAGCATCAGTTTTTTGATGTATGCATATTACTATTTTGTCAATAAAAGCCGTGTAAAAAAGACAAAAGATGTGGTGATCTATGGTGCAGGAAAAGCTGGGATGCGTATCGAAGAGGAGTTAAGAGACTCAGAGTACAAAGTTCGCTATTTTTGTGATGATGATAAGCACCTGCAAGGTAGAAGTATCGATGGTGTAAAGATTTTGTCACCTAATAAACTACTGCAAAAAAGAAGGAAGCAAGATCTTTTGGTAATAGCCATGCCAAGTGCCAACCCAAAGAGAATGCAGGAGATATATGAACAATTTAACGGGTACTTTGAGCAGATTAAGATATTGCCACCATTAAGTGAGATACTTCAAGATCACTCTTTACAAAAACAACTCAAAGATATCTCTGTAGAGGATCTACTTGCACGCCATCCAAAAGATCTTGATAAACGTGCCATCAAGCAGTTTATGGAGGGTAAAAAAGTACTTATTACCGGTGCAGGTGGCAGTATAGGAAGCGAGATTAGCAGACAGTGTGTGAAATTTGGTGCAAGTGAGTTGATCTTACTTGATCATAGTGAATACAATCTCTATACCATTGCTGAAGAGCTTGAGGCATCAAAACCAAAGCTTGTGATGCAATCAGTAGTCAATAAAGAGCAGTTAGAGCAAACTTTTGCAAAATACAAGCCAGATATCGTGATCCATGCAGCAGCCTACAAGCATGTGCCATTAGTGGAGGAGAATATCCAAGAAGCGATACTTAACAACATCATAGGAACAAAGAACACCATCGATTGTGCCATAAAATACGGGGTGCAAAAATGTGTATTGATCTCTACCGATAAAGCGGTGTGCCCAACCAATGTGATGGGAACAACCAAACGGATTTGCGAGCTTTATGCACAAAACGTCGTTTCTTCAGAAAATATTGATGCCAAAACAACAGAGGTGGTTGCTGTGCGCTTTGGCAATGTTTTAGGCTCAAGCGGTAGTGTGATACCGAAGTTTAAAAAACAGATAGAAGCGGGTGGTCCTGTGACAGTCACACACCCAGATATCACACGCTATTTTATGCTTATCCCCGAAGCGTGTGAGCTGGTTTTACAAGCAGCTAGCATTGGCAAGGGTGGTGAGATATTTATCCTCGATATGGGTGAGCCGGTAAAGATCGTTGATCTGGCAAAGAAGATGATAGAGCTCAGTGGTCGTGATGATATCGCAATAGAGTACACCGGTTTAAGAGTCGGTGAGAAACTGTATGAAGAGTTACTGATAGATGAGAGTGATGCACAAACTGAGTATGAGTCGATCACTGTAGCAGGAAAAACAGACTATAGCATCGAAAAGCTTGAAGAGGATATCAAAGAGCTTATTGCATGTAACGATAAAATAGCGAAACTTCAAGAGATCGTTCCCGAATTTTCCCATCAGATTAATAATTAGTTTGTTATAATCTATTAATGTTTTACAAGGGGTATATGTGACACTGACCAAAGAAACTAACAAAACATTACTTTATATTACTATAGCGTTTTTATTTTCCATCGCTATGCGCCTTATCTGGGTGTATCACTTTAGTGGGTACGAGCAGTTTAATTACAATGACCAGTTAATGATTAACACCAATGATGGGTATTATTTTGCTGAAGGGGCGAAAGATCTACTCAAAAATAAGGTAGTCAATCCTGAAGGAAAAAACTATTTTGATCAGCTGCATAATGCCAACGATCTCTCCCCTGTAACTACGGCAACATCCCAATTAACAGCATTTTTTGCAAAAATTTTACCGTTTTCGTTTGAGAGTATTTTACTTTATATGCCTGTGGTATTGAGCTCATTGATAGTGATACCGATTATTTTGATTGCAAGAGATCTTAAAAACCTTGAGATGGGTTTCATCGCTGCACTTTTGGCAAGTATTGCGTGGAGTTATTACAACCGCACCATGGCAGGCTATTACGATACCGATATGCTCAACATTGTTTTGCCGATGGTTTTGCTCTGGTCGATCATCTGGGCGATTGATACCAATGAAGATAAGTACCTCCTTATTGCGGCATTTGATATTTTGGTGTATCGATGGTGGTATCCACAATCGTATGCCCTTGAGTTTGCATTTTTTGGGATGATCCTAGCCTACACGGTGATCTTCGATCGAAAAAATATCTACAACTATAAACTGATGGCCATTATGTTATTTGCGATGATGGGAACTGCTGGCTGGATCCGTTTGGTTTTAGTCTTGGCCGCTTTTACGCTCCTTAGGCAAGAGAAAATGCAAAAATATGTGTATTACCTCTTTGGTGCAGCGGTTGTGGTTTTTTTTGCAACGGGTGGATTTAACCCTATATGGCTTCAACTTCAAGGGTATGTTTTTCGCCAAAGCATAGCAGGTGAGCAGGAGGGTCTGGGACTGCACTTTTTTACTGTAATGCAAACGGTGCGGGAAGCTGGAAAGATCCCTTTTGAGACCTTTGCAAACCGTATAAGTGGGCATACGATCACTTTTATCATCTCTCTTGCGGGGTATCTCTACCTTTTATACAGACACCGCATCATCCTTTTTTCTCTGCCACTTGTCGGACTTGGTTTTTTAGCCTATTTTGGTGGACTTCGTTTTACTATCTACGCGGTACCTGTACTTGCAATGGGTATGGCGTTTTTGATCACGGAGCTAGCAGGTAAACTACCAACCTTGCGGTTGCAAGTGTTGACAATGGCAGCTCTAACTTTGGCAGTGTTGTATCCAAACTATAAACATATAGAGAACTATAAAGTACCAACAGTTTTTACGCAAAATGAAGTCAAAGTGCTTGAGAAACTGGGGCAGATTGCCAATAGTGAAGATTATGTTGTATCGTGGTGGGATTATGGGTATCCTATCCGTTACTATGCTGATGTAAAAACGCTTGTTGATGGGGGAAAACACAGTGGAGCAGTGAATTTTCCAGTGAGTTTTATGCTGACGAAACCACAAGAAGTGGCTGCAAAAATGGCAAGACTCGATGTTGAATATACAGAAAAAACTTTTAAGTTTGTAGAGGAGCACAAAGAGGAGATTAAAGATAAAAATTTCACTGTTTTTTCTAATATTGAGCAGATGACAACAGATTATGGCTTTAGAGATACGAACGACTTTCTAAGATCATTATCAGATGATATAAAACTGCCTCAAAAAACACGTGATATCTATTTTTATCTGCCTTATAGAATGTTAAATATTTACCCAACTATAGCGCTTTTTTCAGATATAAATCTGATGAATGGAGTACAAAAACCACGACCACTTTTCTTTGTTACTCACCGCTTTAATAATCAAGGCAGTGTTGTGCTACTAGGAAATGGGGTGGTGCTTAATAAGCAAAATATGAGTGTAAAAATTGGCAATAAAACACTCTCTTTGCGAAGGTTTGTGAAAACTACTTACGATAAACAGATGAAATTACATCTACAAGAGCAGCTAATTAACTTTGCATCTAATATAACGCTGATCTACATGGCAAGCTATAACACCTTTTTACTTGTGGATGAAAAAACCTATAACTCATCATATATTCAGATGATGGTGCTTGATAAGTATGATGAAAATCTATTTGAGAAGCTTATAGACACACCTCAAGCAAAAGTTTTTAGGTTGAAGATATAAGGATGATGACGGATCAGACAAAAATTAAAAAATGCTTATTTCCAGCGGCCGGGTATGGGACACGATTTCTACCGGCTACCAAGGCGATCCCAAAAGAGATGCTACCGGTTCTTACCAAGCCTCTTTTACAGTATGGTGTGGAAGAGGCGATAGAAGCCGGTCTTGATACGATGGCAATTGTCACAGGTCGTGGAAAAAGGGCGATTGAGGATCATTTTGATATTTCGTATGAGCTTGAGCATCAGATCAAAGGTACATCCAAAGAATCCTACCTCACTGAAATTCGAAGAGTGATCAATGCGTGTACATTTTCCTATACGCGCCAGACAGAGATGAAAGGGCTTGGGCATGCGATTCTTACAGGGGAGACGCTTATTGGTGATGAGCCTTTTGCTGTACTTTTAGCGGATGATCTTTGTGACAATGATGCTAAAGGGGTGCTTGCACAGATGGTGGAGTTATACAATGAATACAGGTGCTCAATCGTAGCTGTTGAAGAGGTACCTAAAGAAGAGACGAATAAGTATGGTGTGATTGCCGGTAAAGTACTGCATGATAAGCTGATTCAAGTTGATAATATGGTAGAGAAACCAGAGCCAAAGGATGCACCTTCAAACTTGGCGATTATTGGGCGCTATATCTTAACTCCCGATATCTTTGATATACTCAGAGAAACAAAACCGGGGCGTGGTGGTGAGATACAGATCACTGATGCACTCTTACAACAGGCAAAGCAAGGCAAAGTACTTGCATATAAGTTTGATGGTAGACGCTTTGACTGTGGGAGTGTTGATGGATTTGTTGAGGCAACCAATTACTTTTATCAAAAAGGCTAGATTTTGCACTACACACATAACTTTAACCCAACTATTTCAGATGAAGCTATCTTTGAAGCAGTAGTGGCTGAAAAAGAGGAGATAGGTTACTATAACTTAGGGTTTTGTGATACGACACCATACAAAGAGTTTGCAAAGGGAGTGAAGCAAAACAATATCGTAGTGATCGGTATAGGGGGCAGTACCCTTGGAACCTATGCGATCTACAAATATCTTAAACACTCACGAGATCTTCAAAAGCAGCTCATATTTTTAGAAACAACCGATCCGATCGATATTAAGTCAAAAGTTGAGAAGATCGATCTTGAAGATACACTCTTTTTAGTGATCTCAAAATCGGGTACGACACTTGAGACCATCTCTATCTTTAAATATATTAACTCTCTTATTACGTGTAACGCTGATAACACGGTGATTATTACTGAAAATGACTCAAAGCTTAAGAGTTATGCAGTTGCAAACAAGATGCAAACTTTTGAGATTCCAAAAAATGTCGGGGGGCGTTTTTCGGTTTTCTCCGCTGTAGGACTTTTACCTTTGGCGATTGTTGGGATCGATATCGGTGAGCTTTTAATTGGTGTGAAAAAGGCGCACGATTCTTTTTTTAACAAACAAGAACTCTACAAAAGACTTATTAAAAAAGCGAGGTTCTTGGTAGAGTATAAGTATAGTTTTAATATCAATGTTGTTTTTTCTTACTCTTCGCGTTTAGAGGGTTTTAATAAGTGGTATATTCAGCTTTGGGGGGAGAGTCTTGGAAAAGTAGATATCAATAACACAAGACAGGGGCTCACACCCATCGGCATTATTGGTCCCATAGATCAACACTCTTTTTTGCAACTTATTGTTGAGGGAAGGCGCGATAAGACGGTTACAGTGATCAAGGTGGAAAATTTTGATAATGAATTGAAGATTCCAGATGTAAGACTTAAAGGATTAGAGGAGATGGAGTATATCAACAACATCTCTTTTGCCGACATGATCAACAAACAAGCTGATGCCACTATTGAATCGATCCAAAATCTTAATGATATCCCATGTGATGTGATCACAATTGATGGGATTTGTGAGAGTGCCATAGCATCACTCATGTATGAATATGAGCTTTTGACATCACTTTGTGCAAGGTTTATGTATATAAACGCTTACGACCAGCCAGGGGTGGAGGCAGGTAAAAAGATTCTGAAGGAGAAGCTGCAAAAATGAGATATTTGATAGTATTTTCTTTTTTGGTGAGCTTACTGTTTGGTGTAGTAGATATTAACAATGCTACCAAAAAGGAACTTGTCTCACTTAAAGGGATAGGTGTTAAAAAGGCGGAGGCTATCATCGCTTACAGGCAGAAGCACTGTTTTGAAAATGTTGATGCCCTTGTGAAAGTTAAAGGGATCGGCAAAAAGACACTGCAAAAAAACAGAGCCAACCTCAAAGCAGGGGAGTGCCGCAAGTAGGGTGATACTATTTGATAATATGCCCTACAAATTTGCTCATATTATCAAGGATCGCTCCACCTTTGCGAAATCCTAGTCCACACGCCTCATAGGCAAAAAAGACTTCCGCTTGGTAGTTGGCACTTTTAGCGTCTTTTGGAAACTCAACAAACTCCTGATACACTTTTTTATAGTTATCGTACACCTCATCACTCTCTTGTACAATATTGCCATTAGCATCTAAAATGGCGATATCCTCCCATGGAAAAAGCTTGAACCAGTACTCATATTTGTTGCCGTTTTGATCGTAGATGCCATTGTTATCAAACTGCACATCTTCCAAAAACTCAAAATGGGTTGCAAACCCTGCATCGGTTGCCATCTGCTGTAGCAGTTTTGTGGTAGCCTCCTCCTCTTCATTACCTGAGATTGAAGAAAAAAGAATCTTCCATCCGTCGTAGTGTTTTTCAAAATCTTCAGGATCGTCAAAAAGGGTGATAAGCCTTTTAAAGTTCTGCATCATAGATTCATAAACTTCGTTAAACTGTTTGGTTTCATCAAGGTTGTTGTGTTTGAGCATAGCCCATTGTAGCAAGGCTGTTTCAAACAAGGTAGACGGTGTATCGGCATTGAACCCTATAAGCTTGATCGGCTTGCCATTGATCCCCCCTGCAAGATCGAACCTGCCATAGATGTGCCAGTGAACATCATTTTCCCACGATTTTTTGATCGCATCTACAAGATTAAAAGGGATTCCAATCTCAAAAAAAAGATCGTTTTCGATCACATATTCAGCAGCCTCTACATACATATCGTAAAGCTCATTAGCTGCTTGGTAATAGGTCTCGGCTTCATTGTGTGAGATTTGCACAAACGAATTGCTTACATGTTTTGTGTCACTACCATTGGTATGCCATGTAAATCCCAACTGATCCAAGGCAGTATTATCAAGCGGCATGATATTTAATGTACTAACCACCAAAGAAGCTTCCACTGTTTTTTGAATAGCTTGACTTGCTAGAAGATCCAAAGAAACTTTTTTTAGAACTTGTTGACTTTTTACCATACCCTGAGGCTGATCGTGAATAGGCACTTCTGTTAACACTGCTTGCGTTGCGCGAAAAGCTTTTGTTGTTCATTAGGGCATTGCCGATCATATTGCCAAGCAAGCTTCCAGCAGCCACGGCAAGGATCGTTCCAGCTAGTCTCATCCCCACGTCACCGCTGCCATCTTGCAGTGTTTCACTTGTACCGTTTTGCACTTTTTCATACTCTTGTGCGGCAAGTGCTCGCATCTC
>VCAY01000034.1:0-4966 GCA_013607635.1 Campylobacterota bacterium | reverse complement strand
CGCATCTCTTCGACAACTTTATATTTACCATTAGGCAGTTGTTCTATAACCAAAAATTTATTTTGTTGCTCTTGCTGTTGTGAGCAGCCGCTAAGAATGTTCATCATCATAACACCGGCTGAACCAAGCATCACACCATTTGCTAACGACGATATATGTTTCATCTTTGAAATCCTTGTAATTTTTCTTTTGGCAGAATTATAACCTTTTTGAGTTCATGATCGAAAAACGTCACATCTTTTCTGCCACTATACAAAAGATCACCGTGGTAACTGAAGCGTTTTGTTTGCAAAGTGATGTTTTTTTGCATCAGTATGGCTTTTGCCACTTCTTCACCAATAGATGGTATCAAGGTTGCAAAGACAAGAATAAATAAAGAGCCAACAAAGATAAGTGCTGTTTTGATGGAAGTATAAAGAGTGATGTAGCCAATAAGCAGACTCAAAAGGGTAAACATATAGATGTTTTGGTTGTCGGCAAATAAAATGTTGTAATACACATTGATCTCGTATTTGTCAATGTAGTGAAGTTTGATTCCCAAAAAGAGGAAAAAATCTAAAATAAAGGTAAAAAATACTCCTGAGAGCAATGCTTGAAAAAATTTACTCATCGTAACCTCTTTATCGTTTTGTTGTTAATTTTTAGCAGTCTCGATGCTTGTGATTCAAAAAGACCGTTTTTATCTTCTATTATTATATCAGCTTTTGTGTTGCAGTATTCTCGCTCAAAGTTATGCCCACTTTTATTTGCCGATGTGGAGTAGCTCCATACCAGGTTGCGCAACACTTGTGAATGCAGTGGGAAACTTGCTACGCGAAATGCTTTGTTATTTACGATAAAAGTTGTTTTTTTTGCTCGTCTGAGTAACTTTTTTTTGCTGTTTGGTATGCGGATATGGTTATTTTTAAGTGTTTTTAAATCAACAAAAGTGCGTAAAAAATGTTTGTTGGATGGGCGAGATTTGACTTGGTTTAATCTCTCTTTATCTTGCGACACAAAGCCGACGGTAGTGTCGGTTTGTGTCAGGATCACTTGTGATTTTATGCTAGAAAGTCTTGAAGCGCCGTTGCACTGACCCATGAATCATCTTTCATCTCATCAAGCGCCAAAATAGCAGCGCGTGCAGCACTTAGGGTTGTAAAGTAAGGGATATTGCGTTTAAGTACCTCTTGGCGGATAACGACAGCATCTTTTTTGCTTGTATTGTTGTCTGAAGTGTTGATAGCCATAGCGATCTCGTCGTTTTTCATCGCATCTTCAATGTTTGGACGACCTTCAGAGATCTTGAGCACCACTTCACACGCAACTCCAGCATCTGCGATCGCTTTTTGTGTTCCCTTTGTTGCTACAAGTTTAAAGCCGTGACCTACAAGCCCTTTGGCTATCTCTATAGCGTGAGGTTTGTCGGCATCAACAAATGAGAGAAAACATGTACCACCTGTTGGGATGTTGTTACCGGCACTGAGTTGTGCTTTGGCAAAACTGATCCCAAAGTTAGAACTGATCCCCATAACCTCACCGGTGGACTTCATCTCAGGGCTCAAAACCAAATCTGCACCGTAGAGTTTGTGGAAAGGAAAAACTGCTTCTTTAACAGAGATGTGGTCTTTGAGTCTTGGTCGCATAAGATCGTTATGCTCCTCCACAATGTTGTACTTATCATAGTAGGCAAGTGCATCTCTTAAACTCTCACCCATCATTACCCGCGTTGCAACTTTTGCCAAAGGCATACCGGTTGCTTTTGAGACAAACGGCACGGTTCTTGAAGCTCTAGGATTAACCTCGATGAGGTAAATCTCACCCTCATAGATCGCATATTGCACATTCATAAGACCGCGAACACCAAGACCAAGGGCGATCGTTTTTGTTTGTTGCTCCACTTTTTCGATCATCTCCCAAGAGAGATTAACCGGTGGGAGTGAACAAGCAGAGTCCCCCGAGTGGATACCCGCTTCTTCGATATGTTGCATAACAGAGCCGATGTAAACCTCTTTGCCATCACTGATACAATCAACATCAAGCTCAATCGCCTGATCGAGGAACTTGTCAATAAGTACCGGTGCTTCGTTACTTACAGAGATCGCAAGCTCCATATACTCATTGAGTTCTGCTTCGGAGTAAACGATCTTCATCCCACGCCCACCTAGAACAAATGATGGACGCACCAAAACAGGGTAGCCAATCTTTGCTGCAATCGCAGGTGCTTGCTCTTTGGCACTTGCCAAGCCGTTGGCAGGTTGCTTAAGACCGTATCTGTTAACAAAATCACTAAACTGCTCACGATCTTCAGCGAGATCGATCACACTTGAAGGTGTACCGGCAATTTTTGCACCACTTTTTGTGAGTGCATCGGCAAGTTTGAGTGGTGTTTGTCCACCAAAATGTACAATGATCCCATCAGGATCTTCATTCTCAATCACTTCACGTACATGCTCAAAATCGATCGGCTCAAAGTAAAGCACATCAGAGGTGTCATAATCTGTTGAAACTGTTTCAGGGTTACAGTTGTACATGATCGTCTCAATCCCCATCTCTTTGAGGGCAAATGCTGCATGGACACAACAATAATCAAACTCAATCCCCTGACCGATTCTATTTGGTCCACCACCGATGATAAGCACTTTTTTCTTATCACTCTCCCTTTTGGTTTGAGGCAGTTTGGTGATGTTTGTTGTAGAGTAAAGGTATGGAGTGAGTGCTTCAAACTCTGCCGCACAGGTATCAACTTCGTTGTACTCTTGTCTAACTCCCAGTTTTTTTCTTGCTTCAAAAACATCGTTTTCTGTGATATTGGCACCACTGTTTTTGGCGATAAGCTGGGCAATGCGTTTGTCGGAGAATCCATCAACTTTGACAGCACGCATCGCATCTGCATCAAAAAGCACTTTGTCACTCATTGCTTTTTCAGCCTCAATGAGCTCCTCGATCTGGTACAAAAACCACGGATCGATCTTACATGCATCAAAGATCTCTTCCACACTCATACCACGGCGAAATCCCTCTGCAACATAGAGCATTCTGTTGGCATTTGGACGGCGGATCTCATGTTTGATAAACGCATCATCACCCTCCATCTCATCAAATCCAGATAGCCCTGTCTCAAGTGAACAGAGTGCTTTTTGGATAGACTCCTTAAATGTTCTACCGATCGCCATCGCTTCCCCGACAGACTTCATGCTTGTAGAGAGGGTGCTTTGAGCTTCTGGGAACTTCTCAAAAGTAAAGCGAGGCACTTTGGTAACTACATAATCGATCACCGGCTCAAACGCTGCCGGTGTTCCTGTGATATCGTTGGTGATCTCATCGAGAGTAAAACCAACAGCCAAAAGGGTTGCCACTTTAGCAATCGGATAACCGGTTGCTTTTGAGGCTAACGCAGAGGAGCGAGATACACGAGGATTCATCTCAATAACAATCATACGACCCGTTTTTGGATCGATCGAGAACTGTACATTTGATCCGCCCGTATCAACACCAATCTCACGCAAGATCGCAAAAGAGGCATCACGCATCCTTTGGTACTCTTTATCTGTCAGTGTAAGTGCAGGTGCAACGGTGATAGAATCTCCTGTATGTACCCCCATAGGGTCAAAGTTCTCGATCGAACACACAATGATGCAGTTATCCTCTTTATCGCGGATAACCTCCATCTCGTACTCTTTCCAACCAAGCATCGACTCCATAATCTCGATCTCATTGATTGGAGATGCTGAGATCCCCTCTTGAGCAAGCTTTTCAAACTCTTCCATATTGTAAGCAACACCACTACCACCACCGGCAAGGGTAAATGATGCTCGAGAGATAACAGGAAAGCCGATCTCTTTGGCAACTTCGATCGCCTCTTTAATACTGTAGGCATTTTTACTCTTTGGCAGATCCATCCCGATTTTCATCATCGCTTCGTTAAAAAGTTGTCTGTCTTCCCCTTTTGCAATCGCTTCAGGTTTTGCACCAAGGAACTCCACACCTTCTAGCATCCCCTTTTCATACATACTCATTGCGACATTAAGGGCAGTTTGACCTCCCATAGTTGGAAGAACTGCATCGACTTTCTCTTTTTTGATGATTTTGGCGATCACATCCTCTTTGATCGGCTCAATATAGGTGCGATCGGCAAATTCGGGATCTGTCATGATCGTAGCAGGGTTGGAGTTGATGAGAACCACACGATACCCAAGCTCTTTGAGTGTTTTACACGCTTGTGTTCCGGAGTAGTCAAATTCACAAGCTTGACCGATAACAATCGGGCCAGATCCTATAAGTAAAATCGTTTGAATGTCGGTGCGTTTTGGCATTTTTTACCTTGTAAAGAAGTTTGATAAAATCTGGATATTATAGCCAAAAAGCACTTAATATTTGCTAATACTCAAAAGTGTAGATGATCGATGCAAGCCCTGAATAGATGTAGTTGTCCTCTGTTAGTGGAGAGTTTTTTGCGCTTTTTGGTAAGAGATCATAGCGAAGATTAAAAAGAAGTGAAAAATCGTTTATAAGTGGGTAGCTTATATAAGTTTGCATACCATACTCCATCCCTGAGGAAGCTTTGTAGTAAGGGCGATTGAGTGCAAGATTGTTTTCATTTTGTTTCACACCATAATAATAGTTCATAAAATCACCACTTAGATAAAGCACTACAACACTTGGGTAAAGACCAAGTTTGCCAAACTCATATTTTACCCCTATTTCGGTTCTATTGAGCCATGATTTATGATACCCTAAGAGGTCGTGCAAAAGCATATTTTCGATAGAGTAGTTTTTATACTTGGCACTAAAGGCAACTCCACCCTCAAAGGAGCTTTTTCGCTCATCCATCCCTGCTAGAATCTCTGCATCACTTGCCTTGTAACCCAAGTGTTCTTGGCTGTGCTGTTAGTGAAAATCCCCACGCATAATCATCCTGCTTATCTCCTAAAAAGTAAATACCCAAACGGGACCAACGTATATAAAAAAGACCATTGTCATAAAA
>VCAY01000033.1 GCA_013607635.1 Campylobacterota bacterium | reverse complement strand
CCTGGTCTTAAGTTGTAACTTGGATTAACCAGTTAGTCCTGCAAAGATTTGCCTTGCAACTAACAGCATCTCTTTTATCTATCAGGTTGGAAGTTAATTGCCTTTGGTATAAGTAGCTGGTTTTTATGATAAACTATGGTACTAAAAGTGAGGAGTGCTTATGGATAAAGTTTATAGTTTAGCTATTGTCGGTGCGGGACCGGCTGGGATCGCCACGGCAGTTGAGAGTTATCTGCGAGGTATTCGGGATATCATACTGCTTGAAAAAGATGTAAATCACAACTCCACCATCAGAAAATACTACAAAGAGAACAAACGGGTCGATGTTGAGTGGAAAGGGCAAAAAGTGGAGCTTAATGGTCATATCTACTTCATAGACGGCACCAAAGAATCGACACTTGATTTTTTTGAAGAGATTTTACAAAACCACTCCGTTGAGCTTAAAACACATGCTGAAGTCACTTCCATTGCAAAAGATGGGGATCTGTTTGAGATCTTTGTAAGTGGCAGCAGCATCAAAGCCAAATATGTCGTAGTAACGATTGGTCGTATGGGCAAACCCAATAAGCCAGATTATAAAATACCGCCGGGGATTAGAAAAAAAGTCAACTACACTACCGATGCGTGCTCAGAGGGTGAGAGAATCCTCGTCGTTGGTGGCGGTGACAGTGCTGTAGAGTATGCGGTTGATCTGTGTGAAAAAAATGATGTCACCATCTGCTACAGACGTGAAACATTTAGACGAGCCAATCCAACCAACCAAACCAATATCGCCAATGCAATTATGCACAAAGAGCTCAAAGCCCTCCTTGGTGTCAATGTCACCGAACTTGAAGATACCGATGGACAGATCACTGCTCTTTTTGATGATGGCAATATGGAGATGTACGATCGTGTCATCTACGCCATTGGGGGTACAACTCCAAGCGCCTTTTTAGCAAACTCAGGCATTCAAGAGGAGGATGGCAAACCTGTGCATGATGAACATTATGAAACCAATGTAAAGAACCTTTTTGTTGCGGGGGATATCACCCAAGAGAGTGGCGGCAGCATCGCATTGGGGCTTAATCAGGGCTACGCTATAGCGTGTCATATCACTAATAAAGGTGATTGTTAAACTTGAAGCTGTTCAATCACTACACCGTTATCTTGCAAAAACTGCGAGACAACTTCCGAGTGGGTGTGTTCATACGGTGTTTTATACACAATGCGCTGAATCCCTGAATCTATAAGGTTCTTGCTACATTCACTACAAGGCTCGAGTGTAACATAGATGGTAGCTCCTTCGATGCTGATCCCCTTACGTGCTGCCCAGATAATCGCATTCATCTCGGCATGGATCTCGTAGGTTTTACTCCACTCGTGGTGCTCTTTGGTGTACCCATTATCCCAAAAGTCGCAGCAGTTTTTATACCCTGCCGGTGTACTGTTGTATCCGGTACTTAGGATCCTGCCATCTTTAACAATCACTGCACCCACCTGCTTGGAGACACACTTAGAGGCAGTGGCAATCTCCGTTGCTATATTGATGAAGTTATGATCACTTAACATTACTGGGGCATCCTGATGATGTTGATGTCGGCATTATCCCGCAGCCTTGCGAAGTAGTCTGAGAGGATCACCTCCCTTTTTTGTGCCATAATCGCGTTAATGATCTGATTTTTCACACTCTCAATCCCATCCTCTTTGGTGCTTTTGAGTGATTTAAGATAAAAACTCATAAATCCACCCTTACCGTTTGGAACGATCGGAGTAAATGTGTGTAGTTGTGTTTTTGACAAAAGTGCTGCGAGTTCAGGTGAGATTCGATCATACGGAAGTTCTTGTTCATTCATAGCGATTTGTGGAGAGAGAAACATCGGATTATTAACCTTTTTCTCCAACAGTTCTTTATTTTTTGCATCATAAATCACCACAAAAAATGATGCAGGATGATTAAACTCCTCTTTGTGAAGCTCAAAATACTCCTCTATCTCCTCTTGACTTGGCTCATCAATCGATGCATACGCGATAGAGCTATAAAGTTTTTGTGAAAGGAGCTTTTGTCTTATCTTTTCTTTGAACTGTGTCGAGCCGAGCCCGTTAGCTTCACGAACAGCATCATAAAGATCACTAATGCTCATGTTGTTGCGTGAGGCGATCTTTTTGATATCGTCGTACACTTCCGATGAAGAGACTGTTATCTGTCTCTCTTTGATCTCTGCAGCTTCAAGTTTTTGACGAATCAGCGTATCTGTTGCGGTTTTAACATCAACATGTGATATTTTCATCTCTTTTTTAATATCTTCGAGTGTTATCGCCTCATCTTTGACGACAACGGCGATACCATCATACACTTGAGCATCTAAAAAAAGTGCAAATAACACTAACAATAAAATCTTTTTCATAGTTTCAGTAGTTTTCCTTCAATTTTTAAAGGGCTATTTTACCCATTTTTAACCAATAACACTATAAAATTACGCCACTAAATTCTAAAGGTTACATCATGGTAGTTACCCGTTTTGCTCCAAGTCCAACAGGATATCTTCACATTGGGGGGCTTAGAACTGCACTCTTTTCTTATCTTTGGGCGAAAAAAAATGGTGGTAAATTTGTACTGCGTATCGAAGATACCGACAAAGCTAGAAACTCCGAAGAAGCAACACAAGCGATCCTCAAAGCGTTTGCATGGCTTGGTCTTGAGGCTGATGGTGCAATCACCTACCAAAGCCAAAGAGATGCGATCTATAAAAAATATATCGACCAACTCCTCAAGGAGGGCAAAGCGTACAAATGTTACATGTCTAAAGAGGAGCTAGAAGCTTTGCGAGAGGAGCAGATCGCCAACAAACAACGGGCAAAATATGACGGGCGCTACCGCGATTTTGACGGCACACCACCTGCGGGAGTTGAGCCGGTTATTCGCATCAAGGCACCAACAAGCGGAGCGATTGTTGTCAATGACGGTGTAAAGGGTGAAGTTGTTTTTCAGGCTGAAGATATTTTGGATGACTTTATCATTGCCAGAGCTGATGGGAGCCCAACTTACAACTTTGTTGTAACGGTTGATGATGCACTTATGGGGATCAATGAAGTGATTCGCGGGGATGACCACCTTAGCAACACCCCAAAACAGATCGTAGTGTATGAGGCACTTGGATTTGATGTGCCGAAATTTTACCATGTACCGATGATCCACAACCAACAAGGCAAAAAACTCTCCAAACGCGACGGGGCAACCGATGTGATGGAGTACAAAGCGATGGGTTATCTTCCTGAAGCGATGCTAAACTTTTTGGTGCGTCTTGGGTGGAGTCACGGCGTTCAAGAGATATTTTCGATGCAGGAGATGATAGAGCTTTTCGATCCAAAAGATATCAACAAATCTGCCTCGATCTACAACACCGAAAAGCTTGACTGGCTCAATGCCCACTATATCAAAAACACACCAAACGACCAACTCGTTGAGCTGTTGCACAATTTTGATTTGGTACTCACTTCACATGACAAAAAAGAGGTCTTACTCGATGCTCTTAAAGAGCGTGCAAAAACACTCAAAGAGCTAAGCGAGATGGCAAAAGAGATCTTGAATGCACCAAACGAGTACGATCCAAAAGGTGTAAAAAAAGCATTTAAAGGTGATGCTATCGAGATTCTTGAAACTTTTAAGGCAAAACTGCAAGCTGCCAACAATCTGCACCTACCAACTGATTACCACCATCTTATCGAAGAGGTGGTGAATGAAAAAGAGATTGGCTTTGGCAAGATCGGTCAGCCTCTGCGTATCTGCCTGCTTGGTAAACTCGGTGGTCCGGGTCTTGATGTGGTGATGGCAATCATTGGCAAAGAGGAGACACGCAAGCGGATTGAGCAAGCCCTTAAAGCCCTTGCATAAACGATGCAACAAAAACTACTCCACTGGTACGCCAAAAACGGAAGGCACGACCTTCCGTGGCGCAACACCGATAATATCTACCATATCTACCTCAGCGAAATCATGTTGCAACAAACACAGGTGGAGCGGGTCAAAAATGAGTTTTATTTCCAATTTTTAGAGAAGTTTCCAACACTAAAAGCTCTTGGAGATGCCGATCTTGATGCCGTGTTTGGAGCTTGGAGCGGGCTTGGGTATTATCGTCGCGCCAAAAACCTGCACGCAAGTGCGAAACTTTGCGGTGGAGTGTTGCCAAAAAGTGTAGAGGAGCTCAAAAAACTCCCCGGTATCGGTGAATATACTGCAAGTGCGGTGTGTAGTTTTGGCTACAACCAAGCAGTGGCAGTGGTTGATACCAATATCAAAAGAGTTTTACAGCGCCATGGTGCTATGCTTGATGCCACAGAGAAACAGATCAAAAAGTATGCCCTCAAACTTTTAAACACTAAAAAGCCAAGAGAGCACAACCTTGCTCTTATGGATCTAGGCTCACTTATCTGCACTCCAATAAACCCCAACTGTAAAGCCTGTCCCCTTAGCATTACATGCAACGGCAAAGATGAGCCTGAACTCTACACCAAAAAGAGAAAAACACGCTATGAGAATCTGGAGCTGTTTTTGGGGGTGTGCATCAAAGAGAACAAAGTAGCCCTTATACCCTCACAAGACAATATGTATAAGGGGATGCTTACACTGCCACATGTTGATCCTATCGAAGATGATTATTTGGGAAGCTTCAAACACGCCTACACCAAGTATCGTATAACAGTCAAACTCTATAAAGCAACACAAGTAACACAAGAGGCAAAATGGGTCAAGCTTGATGCACTTCATAGTGCTCCCATCTCATCCCTTGTAAAAAAATCGTTACAGTTTTTTTGTAACACCAAACTTCCATACACAAAACCTACACAAAATCTCAGTACTATTACTTTACAATAGTTCTGAGAGGATACGATGCGAAAAACGATCATCTTTTTGGCAGTTGCACTTACATGCTCACTCAACGCTATGACGCTTGAGGAGATCATCACAGAGGCACTTGCCAAAAACAACTCACTCGAAGCGATTGGCAAAAAGTTAGAGGGTGCGAAGTTTAACACGCAAGCAAGCGATAACTTGAAAAACCCCAAACTACTTGTCACAACAAACTCGCTAGATAACAACGAAAAGATGTCACAAAGTGTTGTGACACTCTCACAAGAGATCCCATACTTCGGTAAACTCGATGCTAAAGAGGATCTCGCAAGCTCCAATGAAGCGCTTTTGCAACAGCAACTCCATCTTGCCAAAGTAGAGCTTGTCAAAAAGATCAAACAACAAGCCTATACCCTTTGGCAACTCAAAGCGTTACTACGCATCACCGACGAGTATATCGATCTGACAAAAAGCAATATTGAACTTTATGAGTCTTACGCGTCGATCTCTGAGAATCAACATATAGGGATCATGAAAGCAGAACTCAACTTAAGTGAGCTAAAAATCGAGCATAGCCGACTCAAAGCCGCTATCAAAACAGCACAAGAGCAACTCTCCTACCTTGCATCAACCAAAGTAAACACACTTGAGCTTGAGCTTGTTGTCGATGAAAAACCAACACTGCAATCTCTTAAAAAGATGCTTGCACAAAACCCGCAACTCCAAGTCGAAGCAAAAAAAGTTTTGATCCAAAATGCAAAACTCAACATTGCCGATCTTGACAACTACCCAGATCTTGGTGTCTCAGTTGGTTATACTTACAGACAAAACTTTGAAAACTATTTTAATGTCGGGTTTTCACTCAATCTTCCAATCTATTCTACCGAAGATCACAAAGAGCAACAAGAGCGCGCCGAGCTTTTAGTACAACAAAGCCTGCAACAAGACACCAAACTGCTCATAGATGCACAACTTGGGATCTTTTATGCCAAGATGGTGCGTGATTATGAGATCTATCACATCGTCCAAGATGATGCTTTGCCAAAAGTTGCGCACATGTTTGAACTCTCCAACGCATCAGTAAGTACCGGAGGGGATCTTTTTAAATATATCGATGTGCTTTTTACCAAACTTGCACTTGAAAAAAAAAGTATCTTAGCCATTGCATCGTACCACAATAACAAAGCGAGTATTGAGGCACTAACAGGAGCTACAAAATGAAAAAAATATCCCTTATCCTGCTCATCGCAGCACTCACACTCTGGGCAAAACCGACTGCCACACAACTCTTTAGCGTACAAACCGTCAAAGCAAAACAGATAAGCACGGCACAAAGTTTTACAAGCTACGGAAATGTTAAAGCCAATGAAGCCAACATCTACGAGATCGCACCACGCTTTGGTGGTTTTGTTGAGAAGGTGTATGTGAAAAATATTTATAGTTACGTCAAAAAAAGGGAGGCTCTTGTGGCTGTCTACTCCCCTGAAGTGTACAAAGCCAAAGAGGATTATCTTAACTCTTATCGCTATGCACAAAGAAAAAGTGCCACAGGGATGCTACAAAGTGCCAAAACCAAACTCCAGCTTTTAGGGGTGAGTAACAAAGAGATAGAAAATGTGATCAAAACAAAAAAAGTCTCCAAGCTCACCACCATCTACGCACCGAGTAACGGCTATATCTTTACAAAAAATATTGTTGATGGCAGTGCTTTTAAGGCGGGGGCTCTTTTATATAAGATTATCGATACATCATCGGTGTGGGTAGAGGCAAAGATGTTTGATAATCAAGTGGCAAAACTCAAAGGTGTTCAAAGTTTTGAAATCAACACCAAAACAACCGACACACCCTTACAAACAACCAAAAAACTGCTCTATCCAAGTGTTGATCCAAAAGGGGCAGCTTATACCCTGCGCTTAGAGTTGCAAAACCCTAAAAACAAACTTGTCGTAGGGCAATATGCAACAATCAAGGCAAAAGGTAAGAAACAAACATATCTCGTTTTACCTAAAACTGCAGTGATTCGCAAAGATGGCAAGTTTTATGTCTTTGCAACAACTGAGTATAAAGGGGAGTATGAACCTCTTGAAGTGATAGTGCAGTCACTCGATGCCAATCGCTACATCATCACACAAGGGCTTAGTGAGGGTGACGAGGTCGTTAACAATGCGCTGTTTATGATGGACAGTGATGCGCAGATAAATGGACTTTACTAATGATAGAAAAAATTATAGCATTTAGTTTAAAAAACAGGTTTCTCATCTTCTTTGCAACCCTCTTTTTGGTTGCAGGCAGTATCTGGAGTATGCGCCATACCCCACTTGATGCTCTACCCGATCTCTCACCGCCACAGGTGATCGTAGAGATAAAATTTAAAGGGCAATCCCCTCAGACTGTAGAGGAGCAGGGAACCTACCCGCTTGTCTCACAGTTTTTAGCGATCGCTGATATCGAGACGGTGCGTGGGTATTCTACCTATGAAACAGGGCTTATCTACATCATCTTTAAAGATGGTGTTGATCTCTACTGGGCAAGAAGCCGCGTGTTAGAACAACTAGCGAGTGTGCAATCACAACTGCCTAGTAATATGAGTGTAACTCTTGGCCCCGATGCCAGCGGTGTCGGTTGGGTGTATGAGTACGCCCTTAGCTCAAAAACAAAAAATCTTGCAGAGCTTAGAACTATTCAAGATTACTACTACAAATACACTCTGATGGGTGTT
Source organism: Campylobacterota bacterium (assembly GCA_013607635.1). Lineage (GTDB taxonomy): Bacteria > Campylobacterota > Campylobacteria > Campylobacterales > Sulfurimonadaceae > Sulfurimonas. Next base: position 8,491 of record VCAY01000033.1, on the reverse strand, counting down.
GATGGAGTGAGTGAGGTGGCAAGTGTGGGTGGATTTACCCCTAACTATGAGGTTACGATCGACAACGACACCCTTGTAAAATACAACCTCAGCATCCAAGATATCGCCAAGGTGCTGAGGCAAAACAACAACGACACCGGCGGGCGTATCATGATCAAAAACGGTTATGAGTGGATGGTGCAGGCAAAAGGATACATCAAAAACCTTGACGATATCCGCAACCTGACTGTGAGCAACAAAGAGAATGTCCCACTCACCCTAGGGGATATTGCAACGGTGCAAAAAGTGCCTGCAGCACGCCGTGGTGTGGCTGATCTTGATGGCAAAGGGGAAGTGGTAGGCGGTATTGTACTTGTGCGATACGGCGAGGATGTCTACAGCGTGATCCAAAATGTGAAAAAAAAGATGCAAGAGCTAAAAATAGATGGTGTAGATGTCACAGAGGTGTATGACCGCTCATCACTCATCGAAGGGGCACTTGATAATCTCAAAGATACACTCATCGAAGAGAGTATCATTGTGATCGTGGTGATCGCTTTGTTTTTAGCACACCTTCGCTCTTCACTCATCGTGCTTGTCACCCTCCCACTTACCGTCGGTGTGACATTTTTACTGATGAAGCTCTTTGGGATAGGCTCAAACATTATGAGTCTCGGTGGTATTGCGATTGCAATCGGTGCGATGGTGGATGCTTCGATCGTGATGATCGAAAATGCCCACAAAATGTTGCACAAATTTGAAAATGCCCACCAAAGAGAGCCAAACAAACAAGAACAATTTGAGATCATCCTAAAATCTTCTCAAACAGTGGGTCGCCCTATCTTTTTTGCCCTCTCGCTCATCGTGGTTTCATTCTTGCCGATTTTTGCATTAAATGGGCAAGAGGGGCTGCTCTTTAGCCCGCTGGCATTTACAAAAACTTTTGCGATGACAGCGGGAGCTGTGCTTAGTATCACCCTTGTTCCGGTACTGATTTTACTCTTTGTCAAAGGTAAAATCATCCGTGAATCCCAAAACCCGATCAACCGCTTTTTTATCTGGCTGTACCATCCGATCTTACTCTATTCACTCAAGTTAAAGTACCTTGTGGTTGCCATTGTAATTGTGCTTTTAGGTGCAATTTTTTCACTTTTTAACTCGCTGAAGTGGGAGTTTATGCCGATGCTCAATGAGCAGAGTTTTATGTATATGCCTGTAACGCCTTATGGGATCAGCATCGATCAAAGCAAGGCACTCACACAAAAAACCGATATGATCATCAAAAGCTTCCCCGAGGTGGAACATGTCTTTGGTAAAGGTGGGCGCGCTAACACCGCAACCGATCCAGCCCCTCTTGGGATGTTAGAGAGTATCATCACCTTCAAACCAAAAGATCAGTGGCGAGAGGGGGTTACTTACGATTTGCTCAAAGAGGAGCTAGAAGAGGCGCTGCAAGTTCCGGGGCTGACAAACTCATGGACATACCCTATACGCGGACGTATCGATATGCTTTTAAGCGGCATACGAACCCCTATTGGGATCAAACTTTACGGTAAAGATGCCAAAGGACTACAAAAATACGGCAAGTTGATCGAAGAACAGTTGCGCGGTTTTGACAAAACCCTCTCCGTTTTTGCCGATCAGGCAAGTACGGGGTATTTTCTTTATATAGATATCGATGCAGAGAAGATCAAACGATACAACCTTACCAAGCAAAAACTACTCGATTACACCTCGATGGCGATCGGTGGGATGCAGCTCTCTACCCTCTACAAAGGGTTAGAGCGCTATCCTATCACGCTGCGCCTAGAGGATAAAGACAGAGACACCCTCCAAGCGATCAAAGATATCCAGATCAAAACCAAATTTGGCTTTGTACCGCTGGGTGAGCTGGCAGATGTGTACTATAAACAAAACCAGTCGGTGATCAAAAGTGAGCTGGCAAAACCGGTAACATTTATCTACATCACCCCTAAAGAGGGCGTGAGTACCAAAGAGTATGTGCAAGATGCGCAGCAAGTTATCGATAAGATCAAGTTTGAAGATGGCTACTATATCGAGTGGGCTGGACAGTCGCAGTATCTCGATCGTGCGATGCAAACGATCATCTGGATCATTCCGGCTGTACTTTTGGTGATCTTGGTGCTGATCTTTATGGCTTTGAAAAAAACGATCCCTGCACTCATTGTTTTCTTTACCCTCCCTTTCGCTTTGCTAGGGGGATTGCTGTATATCTGGATGCTTGATTTTGCGATGAGTGTTGCGGTGATTGTGGGATTTTTAGCACTGCTTGGTGTGGCAGCCGAGACGGCGATCGTGATGATCGTTTACTTGCAAGAAGCGGTTGATGAAGCTAAAGAGAGATACAAAGAGAAGTTTGATACAAAAGCGCTAAATGAAGCGATCTATGTGGGAGCAGTACAGCGGCTTCGCCCTAAACTGATGACGGTATTTGCAATCTTAGCGGGACTCGCTCCCATCATGTATACTCATGGCATAGGAAGTGAAGTGATGCAGTGCATCGCTGCACCGATGCTTGGAGGAGTTATAAGTTCTGCTATACTTAGTCTTGTGATTATTCCGATACTTTACGAAATTTACGCCAAATGGGAGATGCAACATGAAAAAAAGATTTAAAGTGCAAAATATCAAATGTGGAGGGTGTGCCAACACTCTAAAAACAAAACTCGAACCTATCTTTGGCACTATTGAGGTTGATCTTGAGGTGATGCCAAGAGAGATCACTCTTAATATCGATGAAGAGCAAGAGCAGCAGCTAAGAGATGAACTCAGATCTCTGGGCTACCCAATGGCAGATGAACAACTTGGATTTGTACAAAACAGCAGCGCAAAAGCAAAAAGTTTCGTCTCGTGTGCCGTTGGAAAATTTGAGCTAGCAAAGGAGAAGTGATGCCTTTGAGGATTATACTTGTTTTTTTGGTAGCGTTACATGTAACAGGCTGTAGTGATACAAAAAATGCCAAAAAATCAACTGCCAGCGGGATGAAATGTGGCGCAGGCAAATGTGGTGCCAATATGTTTAATGCCAGCAGTGTGCTAGGCAAAAAGAAAAACAACATCTTAAGCCAAATGCGAGAGGATGACCCACGCAAAAACTGTGTCACAAGTGCTAAAACCACCAAAGCACTCTATAATTGTGTGCGCGATCCAAAAACAGGAAAACTCACCACCAAATGTGGCAAGATGGATATGCAAAGTGGTGGTACGATGAAGTCTCAGGCTGGCAAGTGTGGGTAAACATCTTCCTACTATTGAAATAAAATATAGTTTTTGATAGAATGCAGTCGCATCAAAGGAGTAGATCATGACTATGCCAGTAGACTTCCATCCTCAATATATTACAGATCATAACGGTAGAAAAGTCTCCATAGTTCTCTCCATAGAAGAGTTCGAAGCAATTTTGGAAGATCTTGAAGACTTGGCCATCGTTGCCGAGCGAAAAGATGAAGAGACAACCTCACACGAAGATCTTTTAATGGAGCTGCAACAAGATGGTATCGTATAAAATACGATGGAAAACATCAGCAAAAAAAGAGCTTAAAAAGATTGATAAACTTGAAATACCAAAGATACTTGACGCTATTGAAAAACTTGCAAATGACCCATATCCCATAAGCCACAAAAGGCTTTTAGGTACAGAGCATACCTTTCGGATCCGTATAGGAAATTACCGGGTGATCTATTCTATAGAAAACAAACAGCTCGCAATTGAAATAATACGAGTCAGACACAGAAAAGAAGCCTACCGTAAGATCCCCTGAATTACATCTGCCACAATACGAAATGTATCGACAATGATAAATTTATGAAAACAATAAGACCAAGCACAACTCTCAGAAGATCTTAAAGTTGGCATCAAAACATTGAGTGAATGATATAACAAAAAGAGAGATACTCTCAAGTCTATCAACCATGTAGCTGCTTGATGATTGCATCCGCCACGCGAAACGCATTGGCGTAGATTGTCCATGTGTAGGGCACGCTTCCCCCCGTTGGCATAAACGAGGCATCACTTACATAGAGGTTTTGCAGATCATGCGCTTTACAGTTTTTATCTAGCACACTTGTTTTAGGATCATCACCAAAGCGACACCCCCCTGCTACAAGGTTTGGCGGAGGTGCACTTGAGATGTTGTACTCTATCTCTACAGCACCCATCTTCTGCAGCACCTTAACCGCTTTTTTCGCCAAATGCTCCCCCACTTTGAGATCGTGTGGATGGCCGTAGAGGTTGATCACACCTACAGGAGTGCCAAATTTATCTTTGACATTTTCATCAATACTTACAAAACACTTATCTGTTGGGAGCCAATCGTTAAACACCTCAAAAGTAAGCACTCGAGACTGGGTGATACGCTTGTGCACTTTCTCCATCAACGCTTCACCCCATACCAATGAGCCATCATCGCTATAAATCTCTTTGTTTGCCCGCGAGATGATGTTTTGGTGTTCAAAAAGAAAGTCGATCGTACCACCTTTGTATTGTTTGTCACCATCTTCATACTCATACCACTGTTGCAGGCTTCTGTTAAAAAACACCCCCACCTCCATCAGTTCTTGTTGCTGTTGTGGTGTGAGTTTTTCAAAGACAAACCGCCCGCTACCACTTCCTCCGGCTGAAAAGATCAGATTTTTCCCAACTTGCCCACTGGAGTTTGCCATCCCGTTTGGAAAATATCTATCTTTAGAATTAAGCAACAATCTTGAGGTCTCAATCGCCTGTGCGGCAACAACAAAGATGCGAGCATTGACAACCTTGCTAATCCCAAATGAGTTTTTGTAATATGCCCGTGTAATCTTTTTGCCGTTACTTTCCAGCTTATACACAAACGCATCGGTGATGATCTTAGTAGGAGATTTTTGCAAAAGTGCTGCTCTGGCACTCCCTTTGGCCCCACTTGCACAACCGTAACTGCCACAAAAATTGGAGTAGTAACATCCATGGCGATTCAGTGCATCTTGAGAAAGTATTGCCCTTGGTGTGGGGATCGACTCATAACCCAGATCACTGCATGCAGCATCAAACCATCGGGTAACTTTGTTCTCTTGGAGTGGCGGGTAGGGGAAATCTTTCGTACCTCTTGGCTCTAAAAAGGAGTGTGACACCACTTTGCCACTTACCCCCACCACTCTTTCCACCTTATCATAGTAGGGTTCAAGCTCATCGTAATTTATCGGCCAATCTAGTACATTGGCACCCTCAATCTCGCCGTAAACACTTCGCAACCTGAAGTCATTTGGCTTCATGCGGTGAAAATAGCCGCTCATCAGATTGGATGAGCCACCAACCATCGAGCCATTCCAAAAGCTCCAATTGTATTCCTCACCATCATAGCGTGTCCATTTACCATCTTCATACTCGTTGATAATATGTTTTTGCTCACGCAGCGGCGGGGTAAATTTCTCACGGCGACACACCGCTACTTCATCTTTGTCAAAATCCTCTTCGCGGTAGTATTCTCCTTTTTCAAGCACGACAACATTGTAGCCGGCACGACTGAGCTCATAAGCAATCGGCGCACCCCCTGCACCACTGCCAATGACACACACATCATAAACCATTAGATGCAGCCTTTTTGAGGACGAGGCAAGCCACCTTCAAAATCAAGCCACTTCCACGCTAGCTCGTTTTTATTGACCCCATAAACAGGGTCACTGAGCATCGCTTCAAAAGTGTAGCGCATCACATCTGCTAAAAAATCTTCACCCCACCCCTCTTGGCTTACTTTTTTTAACAATGTTTGGCGCTGATTTTGTGCAAGTTTGGCATACTCTTTTTGATAAGTGTTTACCGCCTCTTCATTAAGCCACTTCACACCGTTTTTTAAAAACTCTTTATCACTTTGGCGTACTCGCTTATGGCGTAAAAGCATAAAGATATAACTGTTTACATTCAGATCCATCTCTTTTGCTTTTGGGACAAGATCATACTGCAACACTTTAAGGGTGTGCGCAAGGGTTGTCACACCCCATAACTCACATCCACTAAAAAGTAAAACAGTTGAGCTAAGCATTCCGTAACACAAAAATCGTCGTTTTGAAATATTCATAACGTTATTATAAACAATTTTTGTGTATTTTACGTGTATCAAGCAATCTTTAAAAATCAACAACACCTGCCTCAAAACAAAACAGCGCTAATCACTAAAGAGTGAGCCAAAAAAGCTTTTTTTCTTTGGCTTATAGGGCTTAGTTCGCTCATCCACAAAGTCGGGATCACCCTCTTTCATCATCTGCTCACTTGGTTTTTCAATATGTTTTTTTGGTTTATCCTCTTTAATGTAACCGTTGTCTTTAGTCGCTACAGCTCCATGAGGTATACACATAATATCCTCCTCCTAATTTGCATCAAAAAAACAGGTACCTAAATACCAAATCTTTTTACCTATGCTCATATTTTGTAAAATTCTCATTCTAGTAACCTTTATTCTGCAGGATACGCTCTTTCTCTGAGTGCGATCTGCTTCATTATCCTCTCCTAAGCCTTGATCGATTCTTCAAAGTAGTGTGTTACATCCATATAGGTTTTACCCGTAGTATCTTTAAACATAAGGTTTTCTTTTGTGAGTTTAGCAATATGATCAACACCCATAACAGCAAGCAGGTTGCGCATGCCGTAAAGCAACTGTTCGTGATAAGAGGCGATATTTCTTGCTTTTTTCTCGATCAGGAATGAAGCTCTTTTTCTCTTGTCTTGTGTAGCAAGACCAACAGGACATGCACGGCCGTTGGCTCCTAAACATTCTCGCGCACGGATACAACCCGCACTCATCATAAACGCTCTTGCTATAGCAACATAATCAGCACCAAGACCAAAGAGTACAATTGGATCATCAGGGGTCAACACTTTTTCACTTGCTATGAGTTTCACCTCTTTACGCACACCTAGTTCTTTAAGTGTTTTATCTGCGATATAGAGCGCCTTGGAGAGTGTCATGCCAACAGTCATCATCATCTCTAAAGGTGCAGCTCCGCTTCCACCATCACCACCATCGATAGTAAGAAAATCGGGATATGCCAGAGAACCTGCCTGCAAGCGCTGCTTAATAAGCTGTGCATACGCATCAAACCCCTCTTGGGATGAGATCACTATTTTTACGCCAACCGGTTTTTGTGAAAGCTCTTTGAGCCTCCCGATAAAATCAAACAGTTCCTCTAAATTATGTGCATAAGGGAACTGATTGGGACTAAAGAGGTCTTTATGTGCAGAAACGCCACGATAGTAGGCAATCTCTTCACTCACCTTTGATGCAAGCAGTTTCCCACCAGTTTGTTTGGCTCCTTGCGCCATTTTTATCTCTGTCATTTTACAAAAACGCATCGTTTTTTGGTAGCGCGTTGGACAAAAACTCCCATCTTTGTCCCGAACACCATATAATCCACTTCCCATTTGAAAAATGATATCGGGCATATCATCTGGAACGCTCTTTGGGAAAACCGATAAATCAGCATCCCAATTAACTCGATAAAAAACCATCTCCTCTTTGCTAAAGAGGTAGCTATCAGGTGCCTTGGAGTCAACTACCATCTGCTTGTAAACTTTTTGTGCAATTGATCCGTTCAAGAGGAGTTTGATAATCCTGTAAACACTTTTTGCACTTTTTTGTGGTTGAGAGGGTGCAAAAGAGGCATAAGCAGATTTGCGCTGTGCAGCATCATAAACCCATTTGACCTTATCAAACGATTCATAAAACTTCTCATCACCAAAATATTGACGCATTGGATCGCGCAACGCATAAAAAATATAGCGCAATCTTCCAATAAGTGGATAGTTGATAAGGAGCTGGTTTTCCCTTTGGATAAACCTATCATAAACAAACAACACAAATGAAATAACTACAAATAGTACAAAAAAAGCTTTTAAAAAAAATCCGATGAGAGGAAAATCTACTTCCCCCATCTCATGTGTAAAGTGGATTAACGCTTCCATAACTTATGCTTTTTGCTTAAAAATAATCCCATCAAGTGAGAATCTTCCAGCACCGTGTGAGAAGAAAATAAGTAAAAAGAGTATATAGTACAATGGTATCTCAAATCCATTTTCTCCTGCTTGAAAACCATTAGGAAGATGCACCGTAACGATTGCAACAATCATCACCACAATAAGTGGAATCGAAATAAACCTTGTAAAAAGCCCAAGTGTCAGCAGTACTACGCCTGTAATCTCCGTCGATGCCGCCATATAAGCATTGAGTGTCGGCAAAGGGATTCCCATAGAACCAAACCACTGCGCCACTGCTTCTATATCGCTCCATTTCATCATCGCAGGCTCATAAAAACCATAAGCCACAGCAAATCTTGCCAATAAAAGTGCGATCGATTGCACATATTCCGCTAACCTTGAGAACTCCAGATAAAAATCTTTGATACGCATCACAAACTCCTTATGTTTTGTGTAGTTAAAATTTGGAAGATTTTTTAAAGATACGCGATACGTATCAAGACAGCGTAGAGGGGTAAGTGGTTTTTAACCACATTTACCTTCGCTTGC
>VCAY01000032.1 GCA_013607635.1 Campylobacterota bacterium | reverse complement strand
ATATAATCTACAAGTGTAAGTATTTTATCGTCTATAACACCCATGCTGCGCTCCTTTTACTATTGCAAAAGTGTTAGCATTATTCCTCTTTAAAAAGCGTCACCTCAAACGCCTTTTTCTCCCCTTTGTGATAACTCACATCACCGCCATGTGCCTGTGCGATCTGCTTTGAAAGCACAAGGCCCAAGCCGTTACCTTTAACTTTTGTACTTTTAAAAGCTTCAAAGAGGTTGTTTTCATTAGCTATGGCAACACCACTGTCATAGATAAAAAAATGGTGGTATTGCCCATCTTCTTGGTAGCGCACTTCAACAACTCCTCTCTCATCTTCACCCTCTTCAATCGCATCAATAGCATTAGTGATAAAATTGCCAAACAACATCTCCAAAAGATCTTTATCACCATTGATACTAAAATCCTCTGACGGAAAAACAAACTTGATATCTTTCGTATATCCATAATACTCTACAGCTTCATCTATGGAACGCTTGAGCTCACTAAACATAAAAGCACTTTTTTTCGGCTCAACCCCTTTTGAAAACATCAGTGTCGCTTTGATGATGCGATCGATCCTGTAAACCGATTTTTGTATCTCTTCAACGATGGGAAGATTTTCTGGAATCACCCTTTTTTTAAGTGTTGAGCTCATCAAAGAGATCGCTCCAATTGGGTTACGAATTTCGTGTGAGAGATGCGCTGCCATCTGCCCCATCGTTGCAAGATTCTCTTTACGTTTTTGCTCTGTTATATCTGTAGCACTCAGCATGATTTTATCTTTGTACGAAGAGCTTTTAATGATGAAGGAACGCTCTTCAAACTTGATCTCATAATCATCCTCTTGATACTCCAAAAGTTTTAGCAGCTTCCATAACTCTCTTGCTTTGGAGTTTTGCAAAAAAACACTATGGTCCTCATTTAAAACCCATACGGCATTAGGTAAAAACTCTACAACCTTCTCAACGGTATCTTGCAGATGTGCATAAGATTTTTTGAGTTCATTAAACTCATTTTCAACCCTGTAGGTCTGCTCTATTAAAAGGTTAAGCTCCTCAGGAGTGATCGTATCAGCCATCGACCTCTAGTCCTGTGAAAATCTTGTAAAGTCCATAAGCATCATCACTGCCGCAAACCTCACGGATCGAGTGCATCCCCCAAGTTGGCAGTCCTACATCGATCGTCTCTACACCAAGTTTTGTAGCAGTGATCGGCCCTATGGTTGAACCACACCCCATATCACTTCTAGTTACAAACTTCTGCACATCCTCTTGAGCTTTTTTAGCACCTAAAAGAAACTTTGAGACGGTTGTAATATTAGAAGCGTAGCGTTGGTTGGCGTTTATCTTTACCGCAACACCCTTGTTGATAATGGGTGCATGGTTGGTATCATGTTTGTTTGGATAGTTAGGGTGAATCGCATGAGCATTATCAGCACTTATCATTAAAGAGCTTCGCATCATCTGTGTAAAATGCTCATCTGACCTACTCATACGCTTAAGTGTCGCTTCTAAAAAGCTCCCCCCTGCCCCACTTGTGGAATCACTTCCAACCTCTTCATGATCATTTGCTACAAAAAGCATCGCTTTATTTGGATCGATTGAGCAGAGACTCAGCATACCGACATAACACGACAGCAGATTATCAAGCCTTGAACTTGCTATAAACTCATCCTGAAACCCTACAAAAGAGGCTTTTTGTGTATCATACAAACTCAGATCGTGTGCCAAAATCTCCTGCACATCATCATATCCAAGTAGTTGCAATTGCTCTTTTAAAAAATTATCTAGTTCAAAATCATCACTGCATGTAACAACGGGGCATATATCTGTTTGTTTGTTGACACTTCGATCTTTATTGGCTTTATCGTCCAGATGGATCGCTAAAGAGGGGATGATAGCGATCGGCTTTTGCACATCGATCAGTGCGTTTTGCAGTCTGTTTTGCCCATCGGTAAAACTCACACTTCCAGCAAGGCTAAGATCACGATCAAACCAAGGGTTTAACAACAATCCTCCGTAACTCTCTACCCCAAACTTTACAACACCATGCTCTTTGATAACAGGGTTTGGTTTGAGTTTTAAGTTGGGTGAGTCTGTGTGTGCACCTACCATCAAGTAGTTCTTGGCATCTTTTGGATAGGTAAGAGCGATGATCGAAGAGTTGTTGCGTCTGACAAAATAACTTTTTCCATATTTAAGCTTCCACTCATCCCTCTCATCCAACTCAATAAAACCGGCATTTAAAAACATCCCCGCCATATTTTGTGTTGCATGGTAAGGTGTTGGCGAAGCATCCAAAAAACCTAAAAGTCCTTCGTTAAAATCTTGTTTATCCATCTTATTTCCTCTTACGACAAAATATCTATATGCTCATTCCCATCAAGAGCATTTACAAGGGTGTTTCCAACCCGTATCGAAGAATCTATCACCACATTATGCAGTTTGGAGATGATGGTGATCTTGAGCTCTCTGTTACCTGGATTTTGCCTTACAAGTGAGTACAACTGCTCAAGCACATCGGTTTTCTCACTGAGTCGAACTGCCAAGTTAAGTGGTAACTGTGGAGCTTCTTGGATCTCAGTTTTGACTTTTTTACACTCTTTTTTTGCCTCTTTAAGGGTCATGATCTTTGTTACCCCTATGCGGGTAAACATATCGGTATGGGTGATCTTTGCTTTAAAAGCCACCGGCTCTTCAAGATCCATCGCTTCAAGCTCTTTGAGTTTGTCTTCAAAAAGTATAAAGTCGATATTACCATGAAAATCCATCATATTGACGATCCCAAAAGGGTTCCCTTTTTTGGAGATCTTCTTTTGGATCTCTTCGATCTTACCTATAAAGATCGCAAAAGAGCCGTCTTTGATTGATTCTATCTCAGAAGAGAGGGAGTAGTTGAGTTTTTCAAGATCTTCACGGTAGCTATCCATAGGGTGTCCGGAAACATAAAAGCCCAAAGTCTCTTTTTCAAACTCCAAAATCTCTTTGAGTTCATACTCATCAGAGTTATTGAGTTTTAGCTCAACGGTAGTGATCTGCTCATCATCACCAAAGAGGCTGCCCATCGCGTTTTTCTTCGCTTCACTCGCTTTTTTTGCCGTCTCAACGATGAGATCGATCTGATCAAGCAAAGCTTTTCTTGAGTATCCAAAGCGATCAAAAGCACCCGCTTTGATCGCACTCTCGATCACCCGTTTGTTTACTTTTGCAGGATCGATGCGGTTGACAAAATCTTGCAGTGTTTTATAATCTCCGTTTTCACTCCGCTCAGCCAACATCGACTCAATCGCCGCTTCACCAACCCCTTTGATAGCACCAAGTCCAAAAAGGATCAGATCTTGACCATCTTTTTCTATAGCTGAGAACTCCAACTGTGAGTCACAAATATCTGGCGGCGCAAGGGTGATCCCCATGTGTTTCACCTCATCGATATAGCGCACAACCTTATCGGTGTTGTCTTTATCGGAAGTAAGCAGTGCTGCCATAAACTCATTTGGATAGTAGGTTTTAAGCCACGCCGTTTGAAAGGTAACCATCGCATACGCCGCAGAGTGCGATTTGTTAAACCCATACCCTGCAAATTTCTCGATCAGTTTAAAAAGCTCGCTCGCTTTGTTATAATCAAGCCCCTGCTTTTGCGCACCCTCACTAAAGAGCTTGTTGTATTTAAGCATCTCATCAACTTTTTTCTTCCCCATCGCACGGCGAACAATATCGGCACCACCAAGGGAAAAACCACCGATAGTCTGCACAATCTGCATAACCTGCTCTTGATAAACAATCATCCCATACGTTGGCTCAAGCGTCTCTTTTAAAAGATCAAAACTCACCTCTTCAAACGGGTAATACACCTTCTTACGCCCATGTTTACGCTCAATAAAATCATCAAGCATTCCGGACTCCATCGGTCCCGGGCGATAAAGGGCAAGTACCGCGATCAAATCCTCAAAGTTGGACGGTTTGAGGCGTTTGTTAAGATCTTGCATACCGGAGGACTCTATCTGAAACATCCCAACCGTATCACCCGATTGGATCATCTCATACACTTTTGGATCGTTCTCATCGATCTGTGTCCAGTCAACATCTTTGTCGTAGCGGTGCTTGACAAGTTTGATGGCGTTATCGATCACATCAAGTGTCTTAAGCCCCAAGAAGTCAAACTTTATCAGATCAACATCTTCCATATAGTTCAACGAGTACTGTGTGACAAAAGTATCCTCACCGCTTGGCTTGTAGATAGGAGTTTTTTTCCAAAGCTCTTCGTTGCTTATCACCACACCAGCAGCGTGCATGCCGGCATTTCGCTTAAGTCCCTCTAACTTTTTGGCAAACTCCCACACCCTTGCAGCTTGAGGATCGGTCTCGATCAGTTCACGCAGTTTTGGCTCTTTTTGGTACGCTCCCTCTTTAAATTCACCCTTTTTTTTCTTGCCGTTTAGGGTGATACCAAGCTCATCGGGGATCAGTTTTGCCATCGCATCAGCTTTGCTAAGCGGCATATCCAAAACCCTTGCGACATCGCGGATCACCCCTTTGGCTAACAGCGAACCAAAAGTGATAATCTGTGCCACTTGATTACGCCCATACTTACGCGTCACATAATCGATCACTTCCCCGCGGCGCGCTTGCATAAAGTCCATATCGATATCGGGCATACTTACCCTCTCAGGGTTCAAAAACCGCTCAAAAAGCAAGTCGTACTTCATCGGATCGATGTCGGTAATCTCCAGCGCATAAGCCACTAGACTCCCAGCAGCCGAACCACGCCCCGGACCAACCGCAACACCCATCTTTTTGGCCTCTTTGACAAAATCCCAAACGATCATCATATAACCCGGAAACTTCATCGAGTTAATGATATCTATCTCATACTCTAAACGCTCTTTGTACTCCTCATGACGCTCTTGCGGGACAATTTTTAGCCGTTTCTCTAGTCCTTCGCGACACTTGTAGGCAAAATAAGCCGCATCGTTTTTATCAGCACCACTGAGCCACTTTTTCTTTGCCTCTTCATCGGCATTGGCATCCAGTGGAGGATCATCGTCAAAGTCAATATCTAACCCCTCGGCATCTGCATACTCTTTGGTAAACTTAAAGTTTGGCGGAGTTGGAGACTTGACAATTGGTTTAAACTCCTCACACTTGTCCACAATCTCTTGGGTATGTATAAGCGCTTCAGGGATGTCTGCAAAAAGCTTCGCCATCTGCTCGGGAGATTTAATGTAAAACTCATGCACCGAGTGGCGCAGTCTATTTGGATCATCGTAGAGTTTATTCATCCCGATACACATAAACGCTTCATGGTACTGCGCATCATCGGGGTAAGTGTAGTGAGTATCGTTGGTAGCGACTACTTTGATGCCGGTCTCTTTGGATATTTGCAAGATCTGTGCATCGATATTAAGCTGATCACCAATGCCGTGACGCATCAACTCCAGATAAAAATCATCCCCAAATATCTCTTTGTACTCAAGAGCAATCCTTTTAGCTTCATCGTAGCCTTTGGCACCGTTTTTCACATTTCGCTCACTAAGATTAAGATGCCAACTCACCTCACCTTGCAAACATGCACTTGTACAGATGATACCCTCACTATGCTCTTTTAAAACCTTTTTATTGATACGGGGAAAATAGTAGAACCCTTCTATAAACGCTTTAGACGAGAGGTACATCAGATTCTCATAACCTTGTTTGTTTTTTGCCAACAGACAAACATGAAACCGTTGTTTTGTTGATTTGTCATCAAGTGTTTCACCGTTATGGATGTAACCCTCCATCCCAATGATAGGCTTAAGCCCCTCAGCTTTCATCTGTTTGTAAAAATCTATGGCACCAAACATATTACCATGATCGGTCATAGCAACAGCACTCATACCAAGCTCTTTAACACGGCTTACAAGGTTTGAGAGCTTGTTTGCTCCATCAAGAAGTGAATATTCTGTATGTAAATGTAAATGGCTAAAAGGGTATTTGGACAAAAGAGACACCTTTATGATATCAACGTTCAATAAGAAAAATTATATTGAAAAAGACTTAATTAGAAGTAATAACAAGAAGTTAATAGCGTAAAACAGGCATTTGCCTATTTTACTTTTTCGAGATATTCAGCCTCAACAGTATTGACTTTAATCGTATCGCCTTCAAGCACATGGTATGGTACTTGAATTACCGCACCACTCTCCAATGTAGCTGGCTTTTTACTTCCACTTGAAGTATCCCCTTTAAAGTTTGGAGGAGTTTCTGTGATCACAAACTCCATCACCTCAGGTGCTTGGACAGAGATAGCGTTACCTTTGTAAAAAATGATATCGACATTGATTCCATCTTTAAACCATTTTGAAGCATCATCACACTGCTCATACGAAAGCCCGAGCTGATCGTAAGTTTCATTATCCATAAACTGATACATCTCACCATCATCATACAGATACTGCATCGTTTTGTAGGTGATCTCAGGAACTTCAAACTTATCGCCTGCATGCACTGTTTTTTCAACCACTTTGCCGTTTAAATAACTTTTAATCTTCATACGAACAAACGCCGCACCTTTACCCGGTTTCACATGTTGGAACTCTACCACTTTATATGGTACATCATTCACGATCAAACGAACGTTCTTTTTAATATCTCCCATACCAATTGTTGCCATTATCAACCTTTTATTAAAATATTTGATGCAATACTACAATATTTGTACTTAATTTTTATAAAATGGCACCTCTAAAAACCGTTCTTACCGACAACAAGAGAGGTAAGTATTACAAAGATATGCAAAGAATCATTGGAAGTTCGTTGCCTTTGGTATAACTTGGTTATAATTACACAAAAATTTTAGGCAAACCATGGAATTTACTTTAGACGCAACAAGTGGCAAAGCAAGGGCTGCAACCATTACAACTGCACATTCAACTATCAAAACACCTGTTTTTATGCCTGTAGGTACTGTTGGGAGTGTTAAATCGCTCGATGTGCATGATGTTTTAGATATGCTTGGCGCCCAGATCATCCTTGCTAATACCTACCATATATATCTACGCCCCGGAGATGAAACAGTAGCTAAGATGGGAAAACTGCACGGCTTTACAAAGTATCCAAAAAGTTTCTTAACAGATAGTGGCGGTTTTCAGGCATTTAGCCTCAGTGATATGAGCAAACCCAAAGAGGATGGGATCGAGTTTCGCAGCCATATTGACGGCAGTAAACACTTCTTTACCCCTAAAAAAGTGATCGACATCCAACTTAATCTTGGAAGTGACATCATGATGATACTTGATGATCTTGTTGCCCTTCCTGCCACACAGGAGCGCATCAAACTTAGTATCGAGCGAACCACCAAGTGGGCAGAGGAATCGATCAAGTATTTTAGAGCCAAACAGGCTGAGGGGATTGGGATTGATCAAAATATTTTTGCAATCATCCAAGGGGGAACCGATAAAGCGTTTCGCACCAAATCTGCAACAGAGCTTTGCGCACTTGATTATGATGGTTTTGCCATTGGTGGACTGAGTGTTGGTGAAGCAAACCAAGATATGTATGACACCGTTGAGCACACCACCCAATACATGCCAGAAGATAAACCACGCTACCTTATGGGGGTAGGAACTCCGGAAGATCTCATCGAAAACATTGAACGGGGGATCGATATGTTTGATTGTGTGATGCCAACACGAAATGCACGCAACGGCACACTTTTTACCTCATTTGGCAAGCTCAACATTAAAGGGTCGAAATATAAAGAGGATGAAGCGCCAATCGATCCTGAGTGTGAGTGTGTTACATGCAAGAGCTACAGCCGTGCTTACATCAACCATCTCTTTCGATCACGCGAGATCACCTATTTTCGCCTCGCAACGATCCACAACCTCCACTACTACCTCAACCTAATGCGAGAGGTAAGAGAAGCGATACTCCAAGACAGATTCGCAGCGTTTAAAAAAGAGTTTTACGCGAAAAGAAGTTAAAAATAACGAACCTCACCATAAAGTTCTTCGTTGTTGTACAGTGAATCGCTATTATCAACTCTATAACTCTTTGTTGGATCAAATACAACAAAATCACTACTGCCAACATCTACTTTGGCACCATCGGTTGTCAGTTTTATAAGCGTTTGCATATCCACTAACCCAGATTTGACAAGCTTGGTGTAGTACAGCGGTAGTGCATCAGCCAACGCCGAGCATCCATACGCCGCATCATAAAATGCCACCTCTTTGTTTACCGGAGAGTTTGGACGATGCAACGTGGTTAGTTTGTCGATCGCACCCTCTTGTAAAAGTTGCTGTAACTCTGACATCATCGCTTTGTTTCCAAGTGGCGGGTCAAGTTTTGCGATGGTGTTAAACGCTTCACATGCAGCATCACAATCTACAAGGTGATGGAGTGAAACTTCACAATTTACCTGCACCCCCTCCTCTTTTGCTTTTGAGATGAGCTGAATACTTCGCGGTGATGCGATCGATTTAAAAAGGATCTTGATGTTAAAATATTTTGCGATCTCAGTCATCCTCGATACATGTAACACTTCGCTAAGCTCCGGTATGCCAGAGAGCCCAAGACGGGAGCTGACATCCCCCTCAAACATCACCCCTGAGCTAATAAGTGAGTTATCTTCGGCTTTACATTGAAGCTCTACATCATACATCTTCACATACTCTGCGATTTTTATGGCAATATTGTTTTTTGCGATCGTGCTCATATAAGGGTATACGACACCTTTTTTGAGTAAAATCGCAATATTTGAGAGTCCAAGATCCTCTTGCAAAGCATTAAGCATAAGATCGATCTTTACATCTTGGATATCTTTAATGCTGTTTTGGGCATACTCAAGTGTTATCTCATTGTCGATCGAAGGGTTAAGAACAGGGTTAAGTACAATATGCCCAACACCACCACTTTTGGCTTCATTGGCTACTGCTTGAATATTTTTTGCACTGAGTATTCCATCTTGCAAAGTCACATTACTATCTTGCAACGTTGGAAGCAGGTACGCACCTTGCGCATCGATCATCTTACTATCTTGCAGATTCTCATCCATGGCGGTAATTTTTCCATCTTCTATTGCAACATCGATCTTTCTCTCACCATCAACATCACATACAATCACATCTTTTATAACCATCTTTTTACACCACCTCTGATATAATTGTGTCATTATATGGAAAAAAGGCTTAATCTTTGAAATTGCTTGTATCTGCACTTGAACGCTCCGCAAATGTCCACTTAGCTTCACTACAAAAAGAGCTTGGTGAGGGTGTGGAATTTTTGGGAATTTTTGATAAAACACTCGGTAACCCCATCGTCGATCTGCAATCTTTAGCGATCATGGGGCTTGTTGATGCCCTTAAAAAACTTCGCTACTTCTTTAAACTTGCCGATGAGATGGTGGATCTTGCCAAGGAGGCTGATAAAGTACTGCTTATCGATTCATCGGGGTTTAATCTTCCACTGGCAAAAAAGCTCAAAAAACGCTATCCGGACAAAGAGATCATCTACTATATCTTGCCACAAGCGTGGGCATGGAAGAAAAAACGCATCCCAATCCTAGCAAAAACGATCGATAAACTCGCTTCAATTTTACCGTTTGAGCCATCGTACTATCCAAGTGAAGCCAATATCAAGTATGTCGGGCATCCACTCCTTGATCAAATCACCGTATTTAAAGAAAATGTGAACAATAAAATAGAAAAAGTAGCCTTTTTACCAGGGAGTCGCAAAAGTGAGATCAAACGCCTTATGCCTGTTTTTCAAGAGCTCAAACGATCACTGCATGTAACACCCTACATCGTCATACCGCAACACTTCTCAGAGCAAGAAGTAGCTGATCTTTACGGGAATCTTGAAGAGTTTGTGATAACACACGACACACATAAAACCCTTTTAGAGGTTGATTTTGCCTTTATTTGCAGCGGTACGGCAACACTGGAAGCTGCCCTGATTGGTACCCCCTTCATTTTGGTTTACAAAGCTAAAGCACTTGACTATTTCATAGGGAGCCGTTTAGTCAAGCTTGATTTTGTGGGTCTTGCAAATATCATGTTGCAAAAATATAAAGGATTGCAACTGCATCCGGAGTTTTTACAAGATGCCCTCACACCACAAAACCTCTTAGAAGCGTATAACACTTTTGATCTGCAAAGCTACCATCAAAATTCAAAACTGCTTCGAGAATATCTGCAACACGGCAGTGCTCAAAGAGTCGTGCAATTAATTTTGGAGTGATACACAAACTATACACATTTCTGTGCTATACTTCAGAAAAATTTATATTTACGGATAGAGTCATGAAAAAACTTCTTTTACTTGTAACACTCTTTACACTTTCACTCAATGCGCAGTTTTTAATGCCTGATCAAGCATTTAAACCCTATGCGAAGGTCAATGAAAACTCTCAAATAGAAGCAGGTGTCACTATAGCCAAAGATATCTACCTCTATGCAGGTAAGTTTCATGTAGAGCTTGTCGATGCAAACAACATCAAAATTATCGACACCAAAAAACCCTCCACGACAAAACATCACGGGGAAGATGTTTATCTTACTTCACCTAAGTTTATCCTCACTCTGCAGGCATCCGATAATGCTGCAAAAGTAGAAAATATCAAACTCAAAATCTCTTATCAGGGGTGTTCCGATCAAGGTTTATGCTACGAGCCGTACACCAAAGAGTTTGAACTTCAAATCGACACCACAAAGCTTCAAGCATCGCAACAAAAATCATCACAACAAAAATCTGAAACAGATGCCATTGCCGATACGATCAAAAACTCCAATTTACTGGTGATTATCGCAACATTTTTCATCTTTGGGCTTTTACTCTCTTTAACACCGTGTGTCTTTCCGATGATCCCGATCATCTCCGGTGTCATTATTGCACAAGGCAAAGGGATCACTACAAAAAAAGCGTTTGCACTTTCACTGACCTATGTGCTTGCTATGGCAGTTGCCTATACTATCGCGGGTGTACTTGCAGGACTTTTTGGTGCTAATTTACAAGCAACACTACAATCCCCTTGGGCGGTTTATACCTTTGCGGCGGTTTTTGTTGCATTGGCTCTTTCGATGTTTGGCTATTATGAGCTTAAACTTCCTGATGCCCTTGTTTCCAAAGTGAGCCAAAACTCATCAAAAAGCGGTTTTATCGGTGTTGCTATTATGGGATTTCTCTCAGCTCTCATCGTTGGACCTTGCGTGGCGGCACCTCTAGCCGGTGCACTTGTTTACATTGGTCAAACAGGTGATGCACTCCTTGGAGCTGTGGCGCTCTTTAGTATGAGTATCGGAATGGGGGTTTTACTCATCGTCGTTGGTGTCAGTGCCGGTAAATTTATGCCAAAACCGGGCGGATGGATGACAATGGTGAATGCTTTTTTTGGTGCGTTGATGCTGGCAGTTGCGATTTGGATGCTTGATAAAGTGGTACCACAGAGTGTGACAATCACCCTTTATGCAATACTTGGCATGGGATTCGCACTCTATCTTCATCCACTCGATGCACAATCACACATTCTTAAAAGAACAATCGGTAGCGTGCTTTTTATCTACGCACTTGCGCTTTTTATAAGTGTACTTGCCGGTAAGCCAAACCTCACAAAGCCACTTGGGTTTTTGCAAAGCACACAAAAAGTAACCGCTGCTAAAGAGGAGCTCTCTTTTCAAAAGGTCACATCACTCAAACAGCTCGATGCCATCTTAGAACAAAACAAAGGTAAAAAAATCATGCTCGATTTTGCAGCCAATTGGTGCGTGGCATGTAAAGAGCTAGAGGAGGTAACATTTGCGGACAAACGCGTTATCGATGCTCTTCAAGATTATGTTCTTATTCGTGCAGATATCACAGCAAACGATGCAGATGCCAAAGCACTGAGTCAAAAGTTTCATGTTTTTGGACCTCCGGCGATCATCTTTTTTGATCCGTCGTTAGATGTAATAAAATCCAAAACCATCGTAGGGTTCATCGATCCCGATACTTTCTTACAACATATAAACTAAGGAGACGATATGATCGATCCAGATACGGAAGTTTGTGTTTGTAACTCTCTTACAGCTAAAGATATCGCCGAGTGTATCAAAAAAAACAACTTGACAACACTACAAGAGTTACTAGAAAATGATGAGTGTCCAATGGGTGATAAGTGTGAATCGTGTCAAGATGAGGGCTTTCACAACGACGGGATCAACCTGCCTCTTGTGCTTTCACTTGTCAAGCAAGGCAAACTCTAGTTGATTCTTGGAACATTAGTGATTGTGATGTGCTTTGTTGTCTTTGGTAGTAAAGTGAACATATAGTGCCACACATACACCTGAAAGAGCGACTATCATAGTCATTATAGCAAAACTACTCATCTTTAGATCCTTTGTCTGTGAGATATATCCCGATTACTGCAGTTATAAAACCTGCTATCATAGGGATGATCTCGAAATGCCCATCTTTTATAATTGGGGTTAAAAACGCTATTGCAAATATAATCTTTGTAAAATCAAAGAATAATTTACCGAGCTCTTTTATTGTCCCCTTTTTCATCTTTACATTATACCACAAAAAACTAAATCAAGCTGGAGCTTGGGAACGAATTAAACTCTAAGCTTTTGCAACTGCTTTTATAACTTAAGCACAAAATTAGCCCTTTTGTTCTATTCTTTGTCAAAAAAAAGAGTAAAAATATGGCAAATAGATTACAATACGAAGACTCCCCATACTTACAACAACACAAAGACAATCCCGTAGATTGGTGGCCTTGGTGTGATGAGGCTTTTGAAAAAGCACGAAAAGAGAACAAGGCGATCTTTATCAGCATAGGTTACAGCTCGTGTCACTGGTGCCATGTGATGGAGGAGACGGTTTTTGAAAACGAAGAGTGTGCAAAAATCCTCAACAAGCACTTTATCTCGATCAAAGTAGATCGTGAGGAGCGTCCCGATATCGACAAACACTACCAAGAGGTGTATCAACTTCTTAACCGTCGCCCCGGCGGATGGCCAACATCGATCTTTTGCACCCCGCAAAACAAACCATTTTTTGCCGGTACCTACATCCCTCCAAAATCTGAACCTGGCAGAATTGAGGGGATGGGGTTTATTGAGCTAACGCAACTCATAGCCAAAAAGATCGATGAGGCAGATCCAAAACTCTACCAAAACGCTGATGAAGTGCAAGATTTTATAAGCAATATCGAACACCCTAAAAAGGCAACGGTACTCAAAGAGGAGTTTTACCTCACCTTTGTCAGACAAGCAAAAGAGAACTACGATACACGCCATGGCGGTTTTTCACTCGCACCTAAATTTCCTCACGCCTCAACACTTTATGCTCTACAAACCATCGACAAACTCTACAACAACAAAAGTGTCAAAGCGATGATAACACATACACTTAATGAAATGCGTCTCGGTGGGATGTATGACCTTGTTGACGGTGGGTTTTGTCGCTACAGTGTCGATGAGAAGTGGCTTGTGCCACATTTTGAGAAGATGCTTTACGATAATGCCCTTTTGGCACAAAACTACCTTGAAGCGTATTTAACTTACGATAATGTAAGTTATCTCACAACTACAAAAGAGATTGTAGAGTTTTGGTTTAGCCAGATGAGTCAAGAGAACCTCTTTTACAGTGCAAGTGATGCGGATAGCGAAGGTGCAGAGGGGACTTACTTCACCTATAGCTACGAAGAGGTTTTTAGCGCTTTAGAGCAAAACGGCTACAAAGATGCCACGATAATGTGTAAAGCGATGAGTGTAACACATCATGGTAATTTTGAGGGTAAAAACATCATCCGTTTTGAGGGTGATATCCCTGAGTGGTTTGGTGATGTAAAGATCATTTTACAAAACATCAGAGCCAAACGGGAGTATCCGTTTATCGATAAAAAAGTGCAAACTTCATGGTCTGCGATGATGATCGATACACTCTTTCAACTCTGTTTTGTTGATGCTTCTTATGAGTCAAAAGCGATTGCATCGCTTGAAGCACTTTTATCTAAAATGTATGTGGATGATGTTTTGTATCACACTTCACTTATCGAAAAAGAGCCAAAAGTTGAAGCGTTTTTGGAAGATTATGCTTTTTTGGCAAAAGCGATCCTTAGCGCCTTTAAAGTCACACAAGATGAGCTTTATCTCATCACGGCACAAAAACTGATCAACAAAGCGCTCGAGAAGTTTTACGACAAAGGGAGATGGAACTTTAGCATTGGAGAGTTTCAAACAAAGGCAGAAACAACTGATAACACCTACACCAGCAGTGTAAGCATCATGGTTGATAATCTTTTCACACTTGCAATGCTTTTAGAGGATGAAAAGTACACCCATTTTGGTTTTAAGACACTGGAGTGCAACTCTTACGATCTAGCTAGACGACCCATCTACTACCCCTATATGCTGACACAAACTTTACGCTATCTCAAACCTGATCGTATCATCAAAACAACTTTAGAAAAGATCAAAGCAAATCGCAATAAACTTGGTAAAATAAGTTACCCTTTTACACTTCTTAAAGCAAGTGATGAAGATGGTTTTATGATCTGTGGTGAAAAAAGCTGTTTTGCCAATACACATAATATAAACGAGCTAGATGGGTTACTACAAAACACTCTATAAGGATAAAAATTAATTTTTTTTTGGCTATAATCCTTCTCATGAATATTTTGAAAGACCTTGGAAAATATATTTTTATGATTGAGCTTGGCTACAAATATATAGCCATCTTCAAAAAGAGCTATTTTCATCCATTTAAAACACATAAGTATGCCTACGAAGAACTCTCCAATGCCCGTCAAAAGTATTCAAACGAAGTTTTGAATTTTCTCAATATAAAAGTTGAGATCGATAATCCATTACCACAAGAGGATCGCATCCTTTATGCGATCAATCACCGCTCACTGCTTGATATTATTGTAATGGAACATATATTCTCACGCTATAAAAAAAATGGCACTTGGATCGCCAAACAGGAACTCTTTGACGCAATTTACGGTAAATTTTTCCAATACAGCGGGTGTATCAGTGTCGATCTTGAGAACAAAAAAGGTCTAATAAATTTTTTTAAAACGATTAAAGAAACCTTTAGACGTGTTGACAATATGAACCTCTACATCTTCCCAGAAGGTGAGCGTTTCAAAGGGGATGGGATCAAAGAGTTTCAAGCGGGAGCGCAAAAAATAGCTAAAGCAAACAACCTTAAAGTAGTTCCTGTCTTTATTGATGACAAACTTGAAGAGATATTTCAACGCGCACCATTTGATAAGCCTTATACCGTAAAAGTACATATTGGCAATGTGATTGAGCATCAAAACCTTGAGAGCAACTACAAAGAAAGCTTTAAAGAGTTTCTAAAGGAAAGTAGATGAAACTAGGTGTCAATATCGACCACGTAGCAGTGCTTCGTGAGGCAAGAAAAGTTAATGACCCCGACATTTTACAAGCACTCTATGTCGCTTGTGAAAGTGGAGCCGATCAGATCACTATCCACCTGCGAGAGGATCGCAGACATATCCAAGACAGCGATGTTACCAACATCATCCGCTTCTCAAAAGTTCCAGTCAATCTTGAGTGCTCCATCGATGAAGAGATTATTCACATTGTATGCAACGAAAAACCTCACCGTGCTACTTTGGTGCCTGAAAAGCGCGAGGAGGTCACAACAGAGGGCGGGCTTGATCTTTTTACACATGCCGATGCTATTAAAAGTGCTATTGGGCAGTTGGATCAAGCCTCCATCCCCACTTCACTCTTTATCGATCCAACGATTGAAGCCATTACACACTCCAAAGAGCTAGGAGCTGTAATGGTGGAGCTGCACACAGGGCACTTTGCCAACATCTACGCGATGCTTCACTCATCCTTGCCATACTCCAACCATACCATCAAAACGCTTGAGCTCCCTCGTAATGTTTTAGAGCAAAAGCTTCAAGATGCTATCGATGCACTGCAACAAGCTGCAAAACATGCTGCATCTATTGGTCTTGAAGTAGCAGCTGGGCATGGTCTTAACTACCAAAATGTACATCATATCATGGGTATCCAAGAGATCACCGAGCTTAATATTGGTCAAAGCATTGTTGCTCGAAGTCTCTTTAGTGGTCTTGACAAAGCGGTACGTGAGATGAAAAGACTCACACAACGATGAAACCAAAAATCGCCATCAGCATAGGTGATCTTAACGGTGTAGGAGTTGAGATAGCCCTGCGCTCACATGAGGCTATCAAAAAACTGTGTGAGCCGATCTACTGCATCAACCAACCTATGTTAAAACAAGCTAGCAAACTGTTACATATAACACCCCCTGCAGATTTTACCCTACACGAAACAAAGGGAGAGTTTACGATACAACCCGGTGTTGTGGATGCCTCAAGTGGGCTGTATGCTTACAACTCTTTTATGGATGCCATCTCGCTTTGTGAGACAAAACAGGTAGATGCAGTTGTAACAATGCCGATCCACAAAGAGGCGTGGATGCAAGCGGGTCTGAAGTACAAAGGGCATACCGATCTGCTGCGTCAGCACTTTAACAAAGAAGCGATCATGATGCTTGGATCTCCTCAGATGTTTGTCGCACTCTTTAGTGAGCATATCCCCCTTAAAGAGGTAGCATCACATATAACACAGCAAAAGCTTACAACCTTTTTGCTTGATCTACACAAAAGCATTGGTGAGCATAGAGTTGCCGTACTTGGACTCAACCCCCATGCAGGCGATAACGGTGTTTTAGGTGATGAAGAAAGGGAGATCGAAGCTGCGATCAACGAAGTAAATAACACTTTAGGTCAAGAGCTTTTTGTCGGTCCTGTGGTACCGGACATAGTGTTTACGCCTGCTTTTAGAAAAAACTTTAACTACTTTGTAGCGATGTATCACGATCAGGGACTTGCTCCTCTTAAAGCGCTATACTTCGATGAAAGCATCAATATCTCGCTCAATCTTCCACTCATCCGTACATCGGTCGATCATGGAACTGCATTTGATATAGCATACAAAAACCAGGCAAACAATCTTAGCTACCTCAACGCTGTAAAAGCAGCTCTTATATTTTTAGAGATCCCCTTAGAGCCACTTGCAAATTCAAACTCACATAGATGACTAATTTTCCTTAACCTAATTTTTACGATTAAAAAAAT
>VCAY01000031.1 GCA_013607635.1 Campylobacterota bacterium | reverse complement strand
ATTTGAATAAAACTTCCAATTAAAATTTGAAGTCGATGTTGGTGTAAAAGTAGCGTCCCGTCTCATTAAGAAGCATTACATCTGTTGTGCCGCTAAGGAGTGTTAAGTCAGCATAGGTGTTGCTAAGAGCATAAGTGATGTTAAATATATTGTTTATCCCGATGGTGAGATCAAACTTTTTATTGACAGCATGTTTAATCTTTGCATTTACAATTGCCCATCCGGCAATCTCTTGCTCACCGTTATCAGCATCAAAGTTATCCCATCTATCACTAGCTTGCAATTCAATGGTAGCTAGAGAGTTGTTTGTGTATTCATAATTTGCTGCAATATTTGCGCGAAGCGGAGCAATATCTGCAAGATCAGTATCTGTTTGACCCTGTAGGGCTTTTTCTTTTTTACCAACTTTGTATGAGGCGCTCATATCGATGGTAAGATCATCTGTAGCATAAATAGATCCACTAACCTCTGCACCATAAAGTGTTGCATCGATATTCTCAAACCTGTTAGAAGCGGTAGTTTTACGATAGTAGATATAATTATCAAGCATAGAGTAAAAGAGTTTTGCTTTTAGTTGGAAGATATTGTTGTCGGTTTCGTAGCCAAGATCGATCTCTTGGTTGGTTACTTTTTTAAGATTTTGCGTACTTATGATGAGTGAAGAGTTTTTATCTACAAAATATAACTCTCTTGCATCTGGAACACGAGAAGCCTGAGCAATCCCAAAGAAAAGTTTTGTATCTTTGTTGAAGTGATAGGTTGTCATAAGGTTAGCACTTCCATACGAAAAGTGTCTTGAATCAAAACTTTTGTTCTGAATAATCACATCATCAACTCGTGCTGCCAATGTTACATCTAGATTGCCAAGAGATTTTTCAAGCTGGAGAAACAGCGCTGTATCTTTTGTATCTGTATCATCAATACTCTTTGTAGTTTCTACACGGTTTTTTTCATAGTGACCATCCCAGTTTCTTTTACTTGTGTCAAGACCTAAAATAAGTGTATGCCCTTGGATTTCAAAGGTGTTTTTGAGTTTAAAGCCATCCATTGAAGTTGTAAGAGAATGGGTCCAATATTTTGCTGGATTGTTTGATGCTAATCTATAGACGTTGCTCATAGGATGTTTGACATCTGAGTGATAGTATTGCACATTGAGGTTTTTAAAGTTTTCATCTATAGAATTGATGTTATACGTAACATTATAGATGTTAGAATCATCATAAATAGCATCCATAGGAGTGTTTCCATAAAGAACATTGTCACTTCTGTTGGCTGTAACACTTAAACGAAGCTCTTGGTTCTTGGCGGTATTGATAAAAGCTTTTAACATAGCGCTTTTTTTCTTATATGCTGGCATATCTTTATATTCTGGTTTGAATTTTTGCGCTTGTAATTTAATATTTGTAGGATAGAGTGCGGCGTAGTTGTCGATTTGCTGAGCCATTGTATTGCCATCGCCATCTTCATATTGATCACTTGATTCATCTGAAACTGTAGCAATCACTCTAATAAAATCGTTTCCGCCAC
This sequence comes from Campylobacterota bacterium, assembly GCA_013607635.1. Taxonomy (GTDB): domain Bacteria; phylum Campylobacterota; class Campylobacteria; order Campylobacterales; family Sulfurimonadaceae; genus Sulfurimonas. The sequence continues at coordinate 16,306 of VCAY01000031.1, read as the reverse complement.
TTATAGTCGCACCGAATTTTTGGTAGTTCCATGCACCAAAACTGAGGTTGATTGATCCTTGAAGGTTTTTGGTTGGTTTTTTTGTATCTATTTTTAAACCTCCACTTAAAACTCCAAAGCTTTCAACATCATAAGGTCCTTCTATAACGGTGATTTTGTCAATTTGGTGTGCAACAATATGTGAAGTTGGTGGATCCATTCTGTTTGGACATGCTCCATAAACTTTGGTGCCATCCACTTCAATGGAAATGTTGTCTCTTTTTTGACCGCGGATATAGATATCGTTAGCGATGCCGCTTCTTCTATTCATATCAACACTAGGAATGTTGTCACTTAATGCTTTTGCCACATCAGCCGAAGTTTTAGCGTTTTGGGCTACATCGCTAAGGGTTGTGGCACTTACATCGATCTTCTCCAAAGTGATATCGTTTGCCAAAAGGGCTGAGAGCGTCAAGAGTGAAAGGGGGATAAATTTTCTCATAAACTATTACCTTTAAAATTAAAAATTAATTGCAAAATTTTAGTCAAGTAGTGTTACATTAGTGTTAAGAGATTATAATTGCATCATGAGTAAAACAGAAAAGATAAAACGAACCATTTTGATAGCGTTTGGGTTTGGACTTGCAACCTATTTGATCTTAAACGGCATGGCGATTCTAAAACAAGAGGAGATACGTGAGAGTAAAATTCAGGACACTACTGTGCAATAAATGAGTGTTTAAAGCTTGTTATTGTTTCAATTCTACGATGAACATTGTATAATTTCTTATGGCTTACATCATTTTAGATAAAAATAACTTCTTTTATAATCTTGATATTGTTGCGCATAAAACGAAAAGTAAAGATAAAATTGCAATTGTACTCAAAGACAATGCTTATGGACACGGGCTACTTGAGATGGCAGGTATGGCTCAAGAATATGGCTTAAAACAGGCAGTTGTACAATACAAACAAGAGGCAAAAAAGATCAAACATCTTTTTGAGCATATCTTAGTGCTTGCCGATATCCCTCAAAAAAAGAGCAAAACAATCAGCTACACCATTAATTCGCTTGATTCGATCAAGAAGTTTCCTAAAGGTTGTTTGGTAGAGCTAAAAGTCAATACCGGGATGAATCGTAACGGTATTGAAATGGAGCAACTAAGTGAAGCGTTTAGGCTGATCGATACACACCGATTGAAACTTCGCGGTGTTTTTACCCATCATGGATGTGCAGATGAGTTAGATGGAAACTACGAAAAGCAAACCAAACGGTTTTTAGCGGTGAAAAAAGAGGTTAAGGAGTTGATCAAGAGTTATGGCTGGAAAAAGATCCGTTTCCACTCAGCAAACTCCGCAACACTTTTTAGAGAAAAAGATTTTGATGAAGATATTGCACGCATAGGTATAGCAGCTTATGGATGCCTAGAGATGCCAAAAGAGCTGTGCAAGGTAGAGCTTAAGCCTGTTCTTGCACTCTATGCACAAAAGAACTCTACGCGAATTGTTAAAAAAGGGCAGAGTGTAGGTTATGGCGCAAGTTTTACAGCTAAGAGTGATGTTGTTGTCTCAAACTATAACTTTGGGTATGGGGATGGTTTTTTGCGTAGCTGCTCCAATAGTTATCAAACACCACAAGGTGTGCAGATTGTCGGAAGAGTTTCGATGGATAACAGCTCATTTATAAGCGACGCAGATGAACTTTTGATCTTTGATGATGCCAAAGATGTGGCAAAATTTGCCGGTACCATTAGCTATGAGGTTCTCACATCACTCAAGCCCCATCTTAAGCGTAAAGTAGCTGTGTTTTAAAAAGATTTTTCTGTGTGAGATAATCTTCACTGTAGCGATCTGCCTTGATTACAACTCTCTATGAAAAGCTGAGACCGCTTAGGGTTTTTAGAGGTGCCCTAATTTTAGTTTGCTTTTACAATCCCTGCTGGAAAGATAACACCGTCAATGCCAAGCAGCGCTATCTCTTCGATCATCCTGTCATCATCGATATGCACGAGAATCTTTGTATCAAAAAGATAGTTCTCTGCGATCTTTTGTGCTGTTTTTGCAAGCATTTCACTGCATGTAACAAATTTTGCACCAAGAGTGGAGGCGTAGATAAGCTCCGTAATATCTTTAATATCAAGGGCAAAATCGATCTGGTTGTTTTGTAGATGCTCAATGATCTCAAGGTTATTTTGGCTGTATGGCAGCCATAGTGTTGATGAGGGTGGTGTGTGTTGTGCTTGCTCCATGTTTACAATATGGTAGAATTTCTGGCTAGGGATAAAACTGTGACCGATCAGCAACATCATCTACCCTTTACTTGCACACTCTTGGCTGCAGTAGTATTTGCCGTTGCTAAGAATGGTTTCGCTTATCTCAACATAAACACCGCAACTGCTGCATTCAATCATGTCGTTTGGTTTGTCGTTTCTTTTCTCTGTGGTGTTTTGAAGTGGTTTCTTCTTAATAAAAAGAAAATAGACCGTCGTTATAACACCGATGATAAGGAGTAGTTTAAGGATCATAAATTTTCTCCTATAAGTAGATAATGTCTGTTTTGCATCTCTATCACCTTGTGTTGCATATTTTGAGGCACATCGGCAACTTCATCAAAAACTTTTTGCCCTTTGTAGAAAAAAAGTTTTGTATGGTGATCGCGATGATTTTTACTCAGTTCTAGTAGCATCTTGGTTTGTGTTACTGCACGTGAAGTGATCATGTCGAAAATTTGCGCAGGCATCTGCTCCACCCTTTTTTTCACAACTGTAACATTTGTTAGGTTCAAATCTGCTTTGATGAACTGTAAAAAGCTTGCACGCTTGGCAAGTGGTTCGACGAGTGTCACTTGGGTCTCAGGTAGTGCAAGGGCTAAGATCATTCCAGGAAATCCCGCTCCTGTACCTATATCCATCAGTGTGTTTACTTTTGGAAGAAACTTTAGAGGGTGGAGTGCATCAAAGATAAACTCATCGAGTGTTGCCTCATTTTTGGCACCTGTGAGATTATGGATCTTATTCCACTTCAAAAGATGTGCTTTATAGTGTGCGATATTGGTAAAAAAATGATCCGGTAGCGGAATATCTTGGAGTTTTGCCTGTAAGTCCAATAAAATATCCTTTTTCAAAAAGGGTATTTTACCTAAAAATATGTTTTTTTGTGGTATTTCAAAAATCCTTTTGTTGCCAACGATAAGCAAGAGGGCAGAAAGCAAGTTTGAGGAGGAGTGACACCCTCTAAATTAGTACCGCTTAGTGAGCGCTAAGTGAGCATCGAATGCGAGGCGTAAGACCCCTATAGCATAGTTAGATGAGTTGTTGTAGCGCATAATCTTTTTGATATACGCTTTAAAATACTCCAATTCAGGCTTATTTTTTGTATAGCACGCAAGTTTTTTGCCCGCTTTGTTTTTTTCATGCACCAGTGAAGCGTTTTCATGCTCATAAGCATAATTGTACCAGTCGCTTTCAACAGCAGGAATATCAGGCATCAAGCGCCAATCGATCAACATCGTGAAGTTTGCTTTTTTGTGTAAAAATTTTGCAACGGAGAGGATAGCATCATCCATATCATTAAGATTGGGAATACCATTTTTGTATGACTCGGCGTAGGTGAAGCTGTTTGGCATAAACTGTGGGATCCCTACTGCACCGGCATAAGAGCTTGGCAGGTTACACTGTTGTGGAGCAATGCGATATTTGTAACAATACCTGATGATTGTTGCCATATTGCTTTTTGCCATCTTTAAAAGCCATCTCTCTCTTGATGTTTTGGGGTCTGGAAGATGTGTGACGATGGTGTTAAAGACGATGAAAGCATCATGCGTCGGTTGGATTTTGCCAAGCTTTGTCTCTTTGAGTAAAATTGCTGCGATGATCTCTTTATTGACTCCATATTTTGCCTCTGCGTAGCGGTACGCCTCTTGGTGCTCTTGGATATTTTTTACCATCTTTGGCAGATATGATACCAGCACATTGTTTGCTTTTTTCTCTTGGGTTTTATGGTATTTGATATATTTTGGCTTGAGATATTTCCAACTGATTGCATCAAACTTCTGTGTTTTAAAATAGTTGAGTAAAAAACGGTTGGCATAGTTGTAGCTCACCCCCTGTTTGACAACTTTTTTACATATATCGGTATAGTGGGGGTTTTTAAAGGTACAGTTGGTGTAGCTTTTTGCCTGAAGTGTAAGGGCTAAAAAGGTTATACTAAATAATGTTTTTTTCATTGATCTGCTTTAATCTCTGTGGTGTACCGATATCGCTCCAAAGCCCTCTAAACACCTCACCACTTATACTGTTTTGATCGATATATTTTCGCAATAGTGGTGCCAAAGGTGTTTTTGTCTTTGGGTTGATTTTGGCAAATACAGCAGGATTATAATACCCTATACCTGAAAATGTCCACATGGTATCAGCTTTATTACAAACCAAAGCATCATCTAAGCCAAAATCCCCATGCTTGTTATGTGAAGGGTTGGGTACAAGGATGAGGTGGGCAAGTTTATCATCAAGTTGAAAATCACTATCAAAACGGTAGTTACAAAAAATATCACCATTAACTACCAAAAAAGGCTCATTACCAAGAAGTGGCAGTGCTTTTTTGATCCCGCCCGCACTCTCAAGTGCACCACCTTCTCGCTCATCTGAGATCGTGATCTTGGCACCCCACCGAGAGCCATCATCCACAAACTCGATGATCTGCTCGCCAAGATGTGCTACATTGATGATGATCTCGTTAAAACCTGCTTGTACTAGATTTTCGATATGCCACTGCAATAGGGGTTTGCCTCTTACATGCAACAACGGTTTTGGTGTCGTGTCGGTGAGTGGTCGCATCCGCTCTCCTCTGCCGGCTGCGAGGATCATCGCCTGCATCCAAACTCCCTTAGAAACTCTGCTAACGCTTGTGTCTCATTGTAGCGTGAGGCGGTTTTGATCAGGTAGGAACGGGTAAGGGGGATATCTTTGAGGTATCCATCTTTGCCATCACGCAGATGCAAACGGCTAAAAATGCCAAGCACTTTGATATGGCGTTGCATCCCCGTAAAGTCAAACCATTTTAAAAACTCTTTGGGTGTTGCATCTAATGCGAGGCGCTCTTTGAGGTGCAGTGCCAAAGTTTCGATTTTGTCGCGATCAAAAGCGATGTAGCAATCTTTAAGGAGTGAGACAAGATCGTAAGTAACAGCACCACACATCGCATCTTGATAATCGATAATCCCAAGTGCACCACTTGGTGTGAGCATAATGTTACGTGAGTGAAAATCTCGATGCACAAATACCTCTTGAGGTTGTGAGAGTACGGTGTTGGCTATACTCTCAAGTGTAGTGTGAAGCATCCTTTGTTGTGCTTGTGAGAGGGTTAGAGAGAGTTTTTTCTCCAAATACCACTCTTGCATCAAAGCCATCTCTTGGTGTAAAAATGCTTTGTCATACAGCGGTAGATTGGTTGTGTCGGCTTGCTGCATCTTGACTATTGTATCGATCGCCTGTTTGTAATAGTGCTCAAAATTCTCTTGGGTGAGTTTATCAAGTAGGTTGACATCACCAAAATCTTCAAGGATCAGATAACCGTTTTGTAGCTCTTCATAGTAGATCTTTGGTGCATAGACACTGCATCGGTGGAGTTTGTTTGTAATATCCAAAAAAGGAGCAAGTGTATCTTTTTCGAGTGAAGTATCCATAAGGATATAGCTAGTGTTGTTGTGTTGTAAGCGATAATATTTTCGAAAACTCGCATCGGCAGATACAATGCTGCTATGTGCACCACGAAAAGGTGTTGTTTGCAAGAATTTTAATATTTTTTGCATGTATGAGACCTTCTAAGTAAGCTCTCTTCTTTGTTATGTATGTAAAATCTCATCCAATTGTTCCAGCAATGAGTTTATATGTTCTATGATAAGTTTGCTGTTTTCCTTGTTGCTCTCTGGAGTCCATCCTTGTACTTCATCTTCAAATTTCATGTTCAAGTTATAGATGCTATCGAGTCGTAAATTTCCTGTAACACCTTTGAGTTTATGTAAAATATCTTTATCTAGCCCATTTTCTTGTATATCTTTGAGAGTGTGTGTAAGTGTTTCATAGAAACTTTCAAGAAGTTTTTTGATAATTGTTGCATCATTGATCTTTAAATTTTTGGAAATTTTCTCTATAGAGATACAATCAAAATCTTTTGTATGATTTTTGGTTTTGGTTTCTTTGAGATATTTAGCAAGTATTTGATCAAGCTCTTCGGGGATGATTGGCTTGTTGAGTGTGTCATTGACTCCTGCATCTAAAAACGCCTTTTTATCGCTTTGTATAACATTGGCAGAGAGTGAAATAATTGGTTTGTCGTATTGATGCGATCGTAAATGTTTCGTCGCACTCATACCATCTAAAACAGGCATATTTATATCCATGAAAATAAGGTCAAAATCATTTTTAAGCGCTGCATCTATCGCTTCTTGCCCATTGTTTACAACGCTAAAACGCAATCCCCTCTCTTGTAACATTATTGAAATAAGCATCTGATTGGTTTCGTTATCTTCAGCAACGAGAATATTCCCGGTAAATAAAGGGGTCTCTTGAGGGGTGTCATCCTCTTTTGTCAGAAATTTTGCCAAGGAATTTGTGAGTATTATAAGCTTGTCAAAGAGTGCAGAACCTGTCATAGGTTGCTCTATAAAATGAAACTTTTCGTGTGTGCAACTGAAATGTTCATCAACTCCTTCAATGTAGATCAGTTGAAGCTTTGCATATCTATCAAGTGCTTCTTTACATGTTGTCTCATCAAAAAGCTTTGAACATACAATTAAGATATCGGTCTTATCATTGATGGCATCTAGTGTTTCGATCTCTTTGTAGGTATAGTTCCATGATCTCAAGTAAGAGAATATAATATTATTAATTGCACAATTTAACTCGTTTTTTGCACTAAGTACACATATATTGAATCCTTGTTTTTCAACCTCTATAGAATTGTGTGCATCAACTATCGGTAATTCCAAATCAAAAAAGAAGTTGCTTCCCTTGCCCTCTTGCGATTCTATCTCAATGTTGCCACCCATCATCTCTATATATTGATTACTAATAGCAAGCCCTAAACCGGTCCCACCAAATTTTCGGCTTATAGAGTCATCTGCTTGTGAAAAGGGCTCAAAAATGCTCTTTATTTTCTCTTTTGGTATGCCAATACCGCTATCTTTGACGCTAAAATGAATTTTTGCAATACCATTGATAATCGATTTTAATTGTACTATGACAGATACATCCCCTTTTTCTGGAGTAAATTTTACGGCATTGCTTATAAGATTGTTGAGTACCTGTTTTATTCTTTGAACATCACATAGTAATAACTTGGGGATAGAGGGATCGATGTATGTGTAGTAATAAACATGTTTTTGTTTAAAAATTGAGGAGAAAGTTGCAACAGCTGCCTCAATCTCTGCAAAAAGGTTAGCTTCCGTCGGTGAGAGATGAAGTTCTCCACTCTCTATTTTTGAAAAATCAAGGATATCATTGACAACATTTAAAAGAGTTTGCCCACTTTTATGGATAATATCTATATATTTTTTTGCATCACTGTCTAAATCTCGCTTTCGCAAAACATCTGTAAAACCTAAAATACCATTGAGTGGTGTTCGTATCTCATGGGACATATTGGCTAAAAAGATAGATTTTGCCTGCTCTGAAGCATGAGCCTTTGCAATAGCATTTTCCAGATCAGTAATATCGTAAAGGTTCATAATGTATTCATTATCACTGTTTTTTTTGATCATAATTTTAAATATGTGTGTGCTTTTGTCTTTTGTAACTATTTTTGCTTTTGCATCAATATCAAGTCTATTTTCGGCTATATCATCAAGCCAGTTTGGATATTTTTTTGGATAAACATAGCCGTCAATCTCTAAAAAAAGATCACAAATACAGCTATGTTTTCTTTTAAACTCTGAAAAAGATTTAAAACTCAATACATCAAAAAGTTTTTTATTAACCCGTAACATTCCTTCTGTTTTTGAGGTATAAATGACAATACTGTCTTGATTGTCAAATATAGCTTTAATCAGCTTCTCTTTCTCTTGAATCCTTTTTTTCGCTTCTATCTGCTTTGTAATATCTTGACGAATAGCGATAAACTCTTTTATTTTGTGTTTTACATCAAAAATCGGCATTATAGTAGCATCTACATAGTAGACTGAACCATCTTTTGCACGATTTGGCAGTATGCCTCTCCAGACCTTACCCGATAAAATGGTTGACCACAACTTTTTAAATAAAAATGAAGAAGCGTTAGGATCTCTCACAATATTATGGTTTTTACCCAAAAGCTCTTTTTTTGAATAGCCGCTTACTGCTATAAAATTTTTATTTACATAGGTTATCTTACCAGAAATATCTGTTTTGGATACTATCGCGCTATAATCAACAGCTGTTTTATACTCCTCTAAAAGCTGCGTATTCTCTTTAAGCTCTCTTGCGGTCTGCTCAATAAAATGCGTTAAGGCATCAAAGGTAATACTCTCAAGATTCTTCTCTTTATTGGGAGTATACTTGCTTTTTTTACTCTTTTTACTTTCAGAAAGTACTAAAACTGTTGTTGTGCAGTTTAGCAGAGCATTGTTTTTGTTGGTGGAGTAGAACTCCCCATAGGTAAAAAATCCGGCAGTTGGAGCAATATGCTCCAGAGGCTTAAACTCTGATTCTAAACTCTTGCCTAAAAGTGTTTTTCTTGCGATGCAAGAGTAGATATAGATAGCTTGTGCCGGATTGTTGGAAAATTTGGCACCAATGGCATCTGCACCACTTATTACACTTGCAGCATTTGAAAAGCCAAACTGAAACTTTTGCCCCTTTTTTATAGAGCCTGCCAAAACTATTGTGCTATTTTGCCTTGCCATTGGTGTTCTTGCTACGACTGTATTTCCCTCTTTATAAAGAAGCTGAAAATCGGGTAGAGATGCAGCGTTGTTTTGAAAGATCTCTTTACCTAAATACTTCTGAAAAACAGTTACCGCATTTTCATGGTTAATCTCTTTGAGTATGTTTCCCTCTACAGAAGTGACTGTAAATTCCTTGCCAATTGGATGCCAGTTGAGATTATAGGCATTGCTTGCAAAAAGTTCACTTCCGGAAAATGAAATTCCTAATGCACCTCTGTCATAAATCCTTGTCCCCATAAAAATATAGGTCTTTTGAAGTGCAAAATTATCACCGGCCATGCCACCTGCAACGATCACTTTAGGGTGTGTTTTTTTTATCCCCTTGATAAAACCTTCATAATCCTCTCCAAGCAGGCCTTCACTTAAAACTATGAGTGCTTTTGTGTCTTGCGTACATAATTGTAAAGACAAGGATTTTCCTGCGCGCTTATTTATTGTTTTAGTTCTATGGATTTTGATTTTTGTCTTTTTAAAGAGTGATAAACTAATAATCGTCTTTTGATCATACATCTTTGCATGAGATATCTCCCCCGCCGTTGTTGTTCCCACAACTTGACATTTTGGAAAATCTTTTGCTATTTTGTTTAAAATTTTTTGAATCTTTTTTTTATCTGTTTCGGAGGTGAAAAGTTGAATCAGCTTAGCGCCATAAACAGATTTTTTTGCCTCTTTTTTAGCTTTTTTATAGGCTTTGTCTTCATCATATCTAAATGTTAAATGGCGCATATTAATCCTTCACACTTTTCAGTGCATTTTGTAAACCCTTATAAATGTTTTCTAAAGTAGTCTGTTTGTCTATATGTCTAATTGCAATGGAATAATTGATAACATTATTCAGATCTTCTGAGGTATGGTAGTGTTGAAAAATCTGTTTCTCTATATTTTGAATCGTTTTTTCATCATAATCTTTGAGGATCATTGCAAAATGAACACCATATAAACGAGCCACTATTGACTTTGCTACACAGGCATCTTGCAGCAGCTGTGCAAATTTTTTAAGTATTTTATTGGAAGTATGAAAGCCATAGAGGGTATTGAGTTTTTCAAAATGCTCTATTTTGACATAGATAACCCAAAATGGTTTTTCATGTTTTAGTTTTATTTTGATTTGCGATTCAAAAAAGAGGGTGTTGTGAAGCTTGGTTAGTGGATCTGTTATGCTGAGTTGTGCGAGTTTGGACTGTTTTTGTTTAATATCTTCAAGATAGGCTCTATTTTGTAGGTGTGTTTTTACCCTTGCTACAAGTTCTACAGGGTTAAAGGGTTTGTTTATATAATCAACTCCACCAACCTCAAATGCTCGACTTATATAGTCAATGTCATTATGTGCAGTTAAAAAGATGATGGGAATATCTTTTGTTGCAGATTCAGATTTTAGCATAGAACATACTTGAAAACCATCAACACCCGGCATGTTTATATCAAGAAGAATAAGATCGATATCTTTTTGCTTGACAGCTTTAAGGACACCTTGAGCATCAAGTGCATACGAAAGCTGATACTCCTGCTCTTTGAGATAGGTTGCAACAATTTCAATGTTGAACTTTTCATCATCTACTATCAGTATATTGAAGCGATCATTAGATCTCATGTTGCCCCTTGTCTTGTATTGTTGGTTAATGATACTTTGAAGTTACTTAAAAACATTTAAAGTATCAGCGAGCCTAAAATGGAGTTTTTTCTAGCCCCGGTGATACCCTGTAGATTAATATCTTTTTCTTTGATGCGCATGGAAGCTAGCCACGCTATCATCATCGCTTCAAGAAAATCTGCATCTACCCCATAAGCCTTGCTACTGGTTATTTTGGCGGTTGTATGAGCCGCAATCCGTTTGATAAGATAGCTATTTTTCGCCCCGCCGCCACAGAGAATGATCTGTTCGCTCTGTGGGATATCTTTGGTGATTGTTTTGGCGGTAAGTTCGGTGAGTGTTGCCTGTACATCGGCACTGTTTAGGTGCTCAAAACCTACAAGCATATCCTCCAGCCATTTGGCATTAAAATGCTCTCTTCCGGTACTCTTTGGTGGTTTTTTGGCAAAGTAGGGATCATCTAACATCTTGTGTAGCAGGGTGTTGTCCACTTTGCCACTTTGCGCAAAAACCCCATCTGTATCGTAAGGTTTTTGTTGTGTTTTTTGGATCCAATAGTCCAGCAACACATTACCACACCCACTATCCCAGCCGAGAAACTCTTTGCCAAGCAGGGTGATGTTTGCCATCCCGCCAATATTTACCACCGCCACATCGCCAAGAGTACCAAAGAGAAACTTGTGAAACGCTGGAGCCAAAGGTGCACCCTGCCCGCCGTTTGCAATATCTTTGGAGCGAAAATCGTACGCTACAGGGATACCAACTCGTGTTGCAACGACACTCGCATCACCAAGCTGCATCGAAAAGGGGTGTGGGTTATTGGGTGCATGCCAGAGGGTTTGACCATGTAGTCCAATAGCTGTAACGGTTTTTTTATCGATATTATGCTGCTTTAAAAAGGTGTTGATATGTTTGGCATACATCGCTCCAAGCCTTACATGTAACACCCCTACACGCTCAAGGGTAACGGGGTTGGCAATGGCATCTAGGATATCTTTTTGAAGCTCGCTTTCAAAGCTAAACTCCTGCGCGCAAATTATCTTGCATGTAACGCTGTCAATCTCACAGAGCACCACATCCACCCCATCAAGGCTTGTACCGCTCATCACCCCGATATATCTATCCATTAGTTTGTTGTAACTCCTTGATCGCTTTTGCAACATCCCCTAAGCAACATCCTCCGCTTGGATTAAGAACCTCGCACGAACAGCCGAGATTTTCCATCTTTGCTTTAATCTCTTCAAGTGCACTTGTCTTACCGGTAGCATCTAATTCAGCCCGAATTTTCTCTTTGCTCCATCCAAAACAGTAACACACTGTTGCAGGAGATGCCCCCTCTTTAAGACCGACGACTACTTTGACTAAAGCCTCAAAGGTTTTTCCTAACACACCTTTGGCTTTTTGATGACAGGAGGGGCATTCCACTTTTCCCTTTGGATGCGGTGTACAGCAGTGATCTGCTTGCGGTTTTTTTACTTGAAATCTACTTAGCATCATCTCTCCTTTGTGTATTGCAACCCATTTGCATCATACCAAACGCTATCACTGTGCCAATAACAATCTGCCAATCATACCCAATTTGTAAGCCAAATGTATATTTTTGCATCGCCAACACACTTAAAAATCCCCCGCCAAGAGCAAAAGGGACAAGTTTTGCCGAGCCTCTTTTGGTAAAGAGCAGCGTAAAATAGACCCCCAAAAGCCCGGTATAAGCAAACGCCATCACCCCAAGCGCAAAGCCGATAAGTGAGTTTTGGGTGTAGCGCTGCCAAAAATAGCTCAGCAGCGCCATACCAAAGAGTAAAAGAGCAAAAAGCACTACCGCCACTTTTGAAGCGTGTAAAAAGTGTTGTTCGGAAGTTTGCGGGAAGTGTTTACGTTTATAGGGTTTGTAAAGATCTTCGATGGCTACCGAACTCATCGCTCCCAAAACGGAGTTGGTTGATGAAAGTGCCGCAGCGATCGCCCCAACGGTGACAAACCCTTTGAGTCCATCGGGCATCTCATTTAAGATGTAGTACATAAAGATGGTGATCTGCTCACCCCCAAAGTTTTGCACAATTGCATCGTTTTGGTAGTGTAAAAATAGCAGCGCGCCGATAGAAAGAAATAGCAAAACGATCGGGATGGTGATAAGGATAGAGAGGATCAGTGAGCGCGATGCCTCTTGTTTATTTTTACATGGAAGGATCCTTTGACTCATATCTTGATCGAGTCCATACGCGGCGATATTTAACAGCAGCCACCCACCAAGCAGACCAAAGATGCTAAATTTACCATCTATCGAGGTGTCAATAATGCGTAGTTTATCAAGCTCAGCAAGACTTTGCCAAGGGTGCATGATATGTAGCGATGTATAGAGGTAGTAAAACGCCACAACGCCTGCACCGACATAGATAACCACCTGCAAAACATCGCTGTAAATCACTGAGCGAACCCCGCCAAAATAGGTAAAAGCAAGCGCACCAACAAGTAAAATAGAGATAGAGATGATTATATGGGAGAGTTCAATATCTAAAAAAAGGATCATACTTACGGCAATTGCGGCGATGTAGAGCCTTGCGCCACTTGCCATAATGCGCCCAACTAAAAACATTAACCCAGCTTGTTGCTTGGCAGATTGACCAAAGCGATTTTCTAAAAGCTCATACACAGTTACCGCTTTGATCGCATAAAATTTAGGCACAAAAAATTTCGCTACAAAGATCACAGCAAGCAAACTTGAGAGGTAAAAACCAATGAGGGTAAAGTTGTGTTTGTAAGCAAACTCAGGCACACCCAAAAAGGTGGTGGCTGATTGTGTGGTGGCAACGAGTGAGAGGGCAGCTGCAAAGGTGGGGATAGAGTTTTTGGCAGTGAAAAACTCAGCGCTTGAGGTGATCTTTTTTTGTGCTAAGAGATAGGAAGCAAAGATAAGTACGAAAAGGTAAGCGGTAAAGATCAGCCAATCAAGCGGTGCAAAACTACTGCTCATACCTACTCTTTAGATCAAGATCGCGCAGTTGCGAGCGCACCTCATGCATAAACTTTGCACCGGGGTCTGCCTTTTTTGTGCGATACCCGGCATCTCTCTCTAGCCACAGAGGAGTATTTTCAAAGTTGCGGTATTCGTGATGACCGATGAGGTAATTAATGGCGGGGTATTTGTGTTTGAGGTAGCGTACAAGTTTGACATTAGCGGCAACTTGCTTGGGCGTGAGATCTTCTTCTTTGTTATCTTTGCCACCCACATTCTCCACTCCAATAGCGTAGTAATTCAGCCCTATCACATGGCGCGCCATAAAGTTATCATCCATTAACTGATAGATGGTGCCGTCTCGATCGATCAAAAAGTGCGCCGAGACATTGAGTGCTGAAGCTTTGGCGATATCCTTACGATCACTTAGCAGTTTTTGTGGGTAGAGTCTCTCAAATGAGCCGTTAAGATCGCTCACAGCTGTCCAGTGCAAAACGATCATACGAGGTTTGATGGTGATATCCTCCACATCAAGGCCGTAGTGTTTTTTGATGTAGGCTTTACTCATCTCGATCCTCTCTTGCTTAAAGATGATCGGTTTTTGTACGATGCTGTTTTTTGTATGCAGTGCTTCGATCCGCTCATTGGCCTCTTGGATACGCTTAAGGGGTATGGCACCGTTTTTGACTTGCGTAAAAATGGTGTCGATGATCTTTTGTGTGGGGGTATGCTCAAGCTGGTTTCCAAAGATAACCATATCAACTCCCGAATTGATCGCAAGGGTGAGTGCTTGAGTGAGTGTATAATGATTAGCGATCGCTTTCATCTGCATATCGTCACTCACAAGTACACCGCGAAATTGTAGTTTTTCTCGCAGCAGTTTGGTGTTGATTTTGTATGACAGGGTGGCTGGGTAGGTGGGATCAAGATGTTTGTTAAAAACATGCGCGCTCATAATCATATCTGCTTTGTTTTGCGCTATCAAGCTTTTGTAGGGTTTTAGCTCCTTTTTATCCCAAGTATCGGAAATATCGACAAACCCTTTGTGTGAATCACTTTTGGAGCTTCCATGACCGGGGAAATGTTTGAGTACCGAGATGACGTGGTGTTTGTTGTGCGCATCAATCATCGCAGCGGCGTATCTGCTAACTATCTGAGGATCGTTTGAGTAGCACCGCTCTAGCTTGGCGATCACCGGGTTGTTGGGATTGCTACATAGATCAACAACAGGAGCGAAGTTAAGGTTGATGCCGTTTGTCTCTAACATCTTTGCTTGGTTTTCGTAGATGTTAACAACCGTATCAAGTGGAAGTTTTGCCACCTCTTTGGCACTTGGCGCCACATTTGTAAAGCCGTACCTCTTTTTGAGGCGCGCTACCCTGCCACCCTCTTGATCGATCGCTATAAAGAGGGGTGCTTTGGCATAGCTTTGAAGTGTTTTTGTAAGGGTTTGGAGCTGTTTGGGGGTTTGGATATTTTTTTGTTTGCTGCGATCTTGATAGTTCACATCAAACAAGATCACCCCGCCTAGATTATAGTTTTGCAAATCTTTGGTAATAGAGCTGTCGTGATCAATCTTAGTGTCATCAAATCCGATAATAACCATCCTCGCTACCATCTGTTTGAGTTTGGCATCACTAACATTTGCATCCAAAAAAAGGAAAAAAGCAAGGAGGGTTACAACTATTTTCAAAATATCCCCATATTCTCTATTTGGTTAAAGATGAGTGATTTTACCATATCTTTGGTAAGTGTGTGGGGTTTGAAATGATCGCTTACAACTTTATAGATCCTAAAATGTTTGATCGCGGGGTTGTGGATAACGGCATCGTAAAAACCGTAACACTCCATATCGACAACGCTAAATCGATCGTGTGTCACCTCTGCATCGCTACATCTAATGTTGACACCACCACCAAAACTATAGCAGCTGTTTTCATAGGTAATGCTTCCAATCTCCAAAAGAGAGCCAATGGCAAAACTTTGATTGGCTCCACAAACCCCGATGTTGTAAAATCTATCGTTATCGGTGAGATCGTAGTGGTTGATAAGGGTTTGCGTTGCTACTCTTGCCTTCTCTACCCCTATGCCACTGACAATGATCTTTATGGTGTCATTAAAAAAGAGGGTGTAGTTTTTAAGTTGTGTTTTTTTAAGCTTAAACCTGTCAGCAAATGCTTGTGCTTCACTTTTTAATGCCATAACTATGTAATTCATGGGGTGATTATATCGTTTTTAAGAAAAAGTTGTTATAATTCGAGCGCTCTTTCTTAGACCTGTGCAATGGGTTTATGAGACAATGTGTCAGGGTGGGAACACAGCAGCACACCTCGTACTCCCATGTGCCGCAGTCATCTGGGGAGGGCACTTCAAAATGATGCTTTTGCCCAACTTCTTCGTTGTTCATTTGTCATTTACTTTATGTAAACTCCTCATTCACGCCTTGAATTTGAACAAAATCATCTATTTTGCCTTATTGTTGAACTTCAAGAAATTATGTAAAAAAGATCGTTAGAATTATTTGAAGGAAACACCTCCTTGTTTTTTGGGTATAATTGTAAAAAGCTATACAAGATAAGGATTTATGATGGGTGTGCCTGATATTATTGAAGAGGCTTTGCATCTAAAACCTCAAGAGAGATATATTGTTATTGAAAATCTTGTTCGTAGTCTGTATCAGCCAGATGAAGAGGTTGAGAAGATTTGGATTGAGGAGAGTCAAAAAAGACTAAAAGCGTACAAAGAGGGGAAAGTAAAAACATTTACTTACGAACAAGTATTTAACAAATGAAACTCCGAATTTTAGAGCCGGCGTTCTTAGAGATAGAGGATGCCAAAGAGTATTACAATCTAAAACAAG
>VCAY01000030.1 GCA_013607635.1 Campylobacterota bacterium | reverse complement strand
CTTAGGGTTTTTAGAGGTGCCCTAAAGTTAATCTTATTTTTTCTCTATTGTTTTTGATCATATTTTTTCAAATACCAATCAACAGTTTTAATAATCCCCGTATCGAAAGTCTCATCAGCTCTCCAGCCAAGCTCATTTTCTATTTTAGTTGCATCGATGGCATAGCGTCTATCATGCCCCGCTCTATCTTCTACGAAAGTGATAAGCTCTTTATAGCTTTTGTTGTTTTCTCTTGGATTTTTTTCATCTAAAATAGAGGTGATTGTGTCAACTATCTGCAGGTTTGTTCGTTCATTTCTCCCTCCAATGTTGTAGGTTTCACCTTTTTTACCCGTATGGTAAACAAGGTCTATCCCTTTACAATGATCAAGTACATAAAGCCAGTCTCGTATATTTTTTCCATCTCCATAAATAGGGATAGCTTCACCTGCTAAACATTTCCTTATAATTGTAGGTATAAGTTTCTCATCATGTTGTTTTGGACCGTAGTTGTTGGAGCAGTTTGTTATAACACAGTTCATTCCATAAGTTTCAACATAACTTCTTATTATCATATCGCTACTTGCTTTAGATGCTGAGTATGGTGAGTTTGGAGCATAAGGTGTCTCTTCGGTAAAGAGATCATTTGGATCATCTGAAAGGGTTCCATACACTTCATCTGTACTTATATGATGAAACCTACAACCCTCATAATCTTCTTTGTATATAAATGGTTTATCCATCCAGTACTTTTGAGCTACATCTAAAAGTGTAAAAGTTCCATTTACATTTGTTTCTACAAATACACCTGGATTTTTAATAGAGTTATCTACATGGCTCTCTGCTGCAAAGTGTATGACACCTCTTATGTCGTACTCGTTAAAGATAAACTCTATTAGCTCACGGTTACAGATATCCCCTTTTATAAACTTATATCTTGGATTGTCTTCACACTCTTTTAAGTTTTCAAGCTTGCCTGCGTAAGTGAGTAGATCGAGATTAATGAGGTGATATTCTGGATATTTTTCTAAAAAATATGGGACAAAGTTTGAACCTATGAACCCTGCCGTTCCTGTCAGTAGTATCGATTTCATTACTTTCTCTCTCCTAATCTTTTTAAACACTCATCAAGCGAATCTTTCCAGTAAGGAATTTTGATATTGTATCTGTTTTTTATTTTAGTTTTGTTTAGTAAAGAGTAGTGTGGTCTTTTAGCAGGTGTTGGGTACTCTTTTGTCTCAATTGGGTTGAGAGTACACTCAAGTTTTGCCATACGCATAATCTCTTTGGCAAAATCGTACCAACTTAGCACTCCTTCATTAGAGTAGTGGTATATTGCAACATTCTCATTGTCTATCTGTGGTAGTATCTCCAAGATAGTTTGCGCAAGATCTTTTGCATAGGTTGGTGAACCTACCTGATCAAAGATAACACCAAGTTGCCCCCTCTCTTTACCAAGCTTTAACATCGTTTTTACAAAGTTCGCACCATACGAGCTGTAAACCCACGAGGTTCTGATGATGATGGAATTTTTAGGGTTTATCTCTTGAAGTGCCATTTCACCATCAAGTTTTGTTTGTCCATAAACCCCTTGAGGGTTTGTTGTGCCATTTTCTGTATATGGCTCACAGTTTGTTCCGTCAAACACATAGTCTGTGCTTACATGTATCAGTTTTATAGTTTTTTCTTTGGCTATTTCAGCAATATACTTCACCGCCAAGTGGTTTGCCTTGTTTGCATTTTCTTTGTCTGTTTCAGCCTTGTCAACTGCTGTATAAGCCGCACAGTTAATGATAGTATCAATGTCGTTTTTTTGAATATAGTCTGCGAGGGAATCTTTACATGTAATATCCAAATCATTTCTATCTGTAAAAAAATAGTTGGCTGGGTATTTGCTTGAGAGCTCTTTGAGTTCTGAACCAAGTTGCCCGTTGCTGCCGGTAACTAAAATATTGCAATTATTTAATTTTTTTGTTATAATGTTAGTACAAATTGCCTCTGTGCACTCCCCCTTCTTTGGAAGTGGGGTAACTATCAACTCCAATAGTTTTTCTTGTAGCTTTTCAAACTGTTTCTTAGATATTTTCCCGTCATAATATTTTGCTCTTTTGATATCAAAAAGTTTTATTTGACTCAGTATTGCATAGCTTTTTTTACCCCGTTTGTATTCAAATTCAAAATGAAATCTATCAAACTTTGGTTTTGAAGTGAGTGGAATACCTAAAAAAACTCTATGGTTAAATTTTTTATACACTAAAACAGGTCGTAGGCATTCCTCCCCTTTACCATCTTGTTCAAATCCTATATTGACACCCATCTTCATAAAAATAATATGAAACTGCTGAAACTTAATGCAAGTCTCATTTTTGGCAATTTGTTTTTTTTGCTCATTCCATTGATCATAAACTTGATCATTTTTATGCATAGTAGTTAACCCCATACTCAAACAGATCATTGGTTTCGTTCAGTTTTGGTTGTACTTTATCTTTAGCAGAGAGATTGAGTTCATCATGTTGTAGTATCCAGTCAATATTTAAGTTCGGATCATTAAATGCGATTCCCCTGTCACACTCCGGTGAGTAGTAGTTGTCAACTTTATAGGCAAACACCGTATCATCTTCAAGCACTACAAATCCATGAGCAAAGCCACGAGGTACCAAAAGCTGTCGTTTGTTTTTGCTACTAAGTTCAACTGCAACATGTTTGCCAAAAGTTGGACTCCCTTTTCTTATGTCAACTGCAACATCTAAAACTCTTCCTTGAATAACTCGAACAAGTTTTGTTTGCGCATGGGGTGGGAGCTGATAGTGGAGTCCTCTGAGTACCCCTTTGGAAGACTTTGATTCATTGTCTTGACAGAAGTTGATGGTATATCCTAAAAACTCTTGGAGTTTATCTGCTCGAAATGTTTCTACAAAGTAGCCCCTTGCATCACCATGTACTACGGGCTCACATATCACCACATCAGGAATCTCGGTTCTTATAAAGTTCATTATCTTCCAAGCCCTCTTGGTTGGTTTGCACGCTTTATGAGATATTGACCATATTGGTTTTTCTTAAGTGGCTCTGCAAGGTCTAAAAGCTGTTCTTTTGAGAGATAGCCCATCTCATAGGCTATCTCTTCAATACATGCAACTTTGAGTGATTGCCGATTTTCAATAGTTTGGATAAACTGACTTGCTTCTAGAAGTGATTCATGTGTACCGGTATCGAGCCATGCATATCCACGACCCATTAGCTCAACTTTAAGACGATCCTCTTGAAGGTAGATCTCATTAAGGGTTGTAATCTCAAGTTCTCCACGATCAGATGGTTTGACATCTTTGGCTTTTTTCACAACATCATTGGGGTAAAAGTAAAGACCTACAACAGCGTAGTTGCTTTTTGGTTGAGCCGGTTTTTCTTCAATAGATGTAACATTTCCATTTTCATCAAACTCTGCAACACCGTAACGCTCAGGGTCGTTAACATAATAACCAAATACGGTAGCTTTATTTTCCTTTTGTGCATTTGCAACAGACTGAGCAAGCAGCTTGGTAAGACCATGCCCATAAAAGATATTATCACCCAATACCAAACAGGCATCATCACCATCTAAAAACTTTTCACCCAAGATAAAAGCTTGAGCTAAACCATCTGGAGAAGGCTGTACTACGTAAGAAAATCGCATGCCAATATTGCTGCCATCACCAAGAAGGTTTTGGAAACTTATTTGATCTTGCGGAGTGGTGATGATAAGAACCTCCTTAATACCTGCAAGCATCAATACTGAAAGTGGGTAGTAGATCATTGGCTTATCATAGATGGGAACAAGCTGCTTACTGACACCCTTTGTAATGGGATAGAGTCTCGTTCCACTTCCTCCTGCTAAAATAATTCCTTTCATAACTCCATTACTCCTTTTTCAAACTTATAAAATTCCGTCATACAAAGGATATCTTTAATCTTACTGTTGTCACATACAGACTCTTTTATATCTCCATCTCTTGCAGGTAGATAATTTGCTTGGAGGTTTTTATTGTATTTTTTGTTCATAAGATGAAACAGATCATTGATGGAAGTTTTTTGAGTAGTACCTACACAAAAAGTTTCTCCGGATATATTGGGTGTATCCATCACTTTTATGTTGATTTTTGCCACATCTTTTACATGGATGAAGTCTCGGTATTGTTCCCCATCACCATAGATATTTGGTGTCTCATTATTTTTAAATTTTTTGTCAAATATAGAAATGACACCGCTGTAATCACTTGTAGCACTTTGTCGTGGTCCATAGACATTAAAATAGCGTAAAACTACTGTTTCTACACCATATAAATCACTATAAAGCTTCATATATTGCTCACCCATAAGCTTGTCGTATCCATAGGGGGATATAGGTTTGAGTAAAGAATCCTCATTTTTAGGCTGTGTTGGTTCATCGCCATACACCGCAGCACTACTTGAAAAAACCACTCTATTGACTCGGTGTTGTCTGGAGGCCTCTAAAATATTTAACGTTCCTTTAACATTAACTTCATGAGATAGAAGTGGGTTGTGTATAGATTCTACAACTGAAACTATAGCTGCCAAATGGTATACTTGGGTGATGCCGTTTTCTTTAAATATTTGCTGTATAGCTGCAGGGTCTCTTATATCTGTTTCGATAAAATGCAATTGACTATTTTTGTCTATAGATTGGAGATATTTAATATTTTCTTTTGTTCCGCTATAGAAGTTGTCTATTCCTATAATCTTTTCATCGCAAGAGTTAAAAAGTTGTTCTATGATGTGGCTGGCGATAAAACCTGCGGCACCAGTGATCAATATAGCCATTATCTTAATATCTCTTTATATTTTTTCATTTCTGTTTCTGTAGAGAATTGTTTTTGTATTATAGCAAGATTTTTTTCTGCATTTTTTCGTTTCTCTTCAAGGTGAAGGGTTGTATCTAAAAGTTGTGCAGAAAGTTTTTCGATATCTTTATTTGGAACCATGTTAAAGTATAGTCCAAGTTCCTGTAGCTCAGGAAATGATGTGTTATTGTACGAGATACACACGAGTGAAGATGCTAAAGCTTCTAAAAAAGCGTTGCTTAGTCCTTCCCCGTGACTCGGAAAGAGGAAAATATCGGCAGTTTGTAGGTGGTTTTGCACATCTTCGGTGTATCCCACAAGCTTGATATTCTCTTTGTAGGGCAAGGTGTTATAAAAATCTAAAAAATGTTTTTTGTAAGACTCTTCTATATCACCAACAAGATAAAAAACAAAATCGATAGCATGCTCAACAAGATTCCGACACGCTTTGATAGCATCAACTTGCCCCTTAGCATCCGTAATTCTACCTACATGTAACAGTGTGAGTCTAGAGTGCTCTTGTTGTTTTGCAGGTTGCACATCCACAGCACTATAGATAAGTTTTGATTGTGTATCTTTTCCAAAAGGTATGATATACTCAACATTGCGTTTAAGATGCTTACAGATGGAAACATGGTAATTGACATTGCTATAGATCAGCTTATGAAACCAATCTTTTTTTGGTCGTGACTTGGTTGTTCCATGGCGAACAATAAGGTTGATATCAAGCCCTAAAAAAGCAAAGTAGAGCGATTTTAGCTCACTTGCTCCAAAAAAGATCACATTTTTAATGCTGTATTGCTTGATGATCCTTCTGGCATTAATGATAATACTCAAGCTGATATTGGAATGAAACCGGATCGTCTCCAAAGTGATGTTGTGTTGTTGCAGTTCATCTTGGTGTGATGCGATGAAAGAGTTTTGTTTTGCTACGAGTGTGACTGCACAAACATTTCGTAGCTTTTTTGCAAGTTTGATGCTGTCGATCTCCATACCGCCATTGTTGGCAGATAAGCAAATGACGGCAGTGGGGCTTTTGGTTAGTTCCAATGATTTGCTCTTGAAGCTTCGATATAATCAGCAAGCTTTCTTGTAGCTTCCCACCCCAAAGCTTTTGTTTTGTCACTGATAACTTCCGCTTGCATCCTGTTGCCCTGTCGCTCAGGCAGCATAATAAGCTCTTGTGATCTTATGGCATCTTCTATGCTTTTACCCAGATACATCTGCGCGACATCCAAGATGCTAAATGCTTCATCGCTACCGATGCCAAACTCATCACCGTAGCCGTTTTCCCCAACAAGCACAAGAGCGTTGATGATATCATCGATATGGGTGAAGTTTCTTTTTTGTGTTCCCGGGCTTACGACGGTGAGTGGTTCTTTGTTTTTCATCTTCTCTTTAAAAAGTGCTATAAGTGTGGCATATTTACCTGTTGCTATCTCTCTTGGACCGTAAACATTGTAAAAGTAAGTGATGGCATAAGGGAGGTTGTACCATCTGCCATAGTTTTTGACAAGTTCGGTATTGGTTGCTTTTGTCCATGCGTAGGGGCTTGCATCTCTACCCAGTCCCCCATCACCAAACTTGGTACTGCTTCCTGCATAAAGCAGTTTGCAACCAGCTTTACGCGCAAACTCGAGTACTGCAAAAGTTCCAACCTTATTAAGACGATACACAAGTTCCATATCATCAAAGGATTGCTCAACGCGGGAGTATTCTCCCAGATGGTAGATCATGTCTGGTGTAAAATCGACTAGTTGGGCGATATCTTTTGTCTCACCTTGGATATAGTGCACCCCTTCGATGTGGTTATCAGTACTTCCTGTAAAGTAGTTGTCAAGCGAGGTAACATCATACCCTTTTTGCAGGAGCCTTTCACACAGGTGACTACCGACAAATCCAGCACCTCCTGTCACTAAAACTTTTTTTGACATAACCTAATCCTCGTTCATTAAAAAGTACGATATTCTACTCAAAATAAGATTAAAAAGGTATAATTCTCTTGATATTTAAAGGAAGGTTCATGTCGATACCGCTACACAGCAAACTGCGCCGCATTGTCAAGGACTCTACCGATAGTTTCTTGAAATTTTTTTCCAAGAAAGCAAGTGGTGAAAAAATCCCAAAAGAGAGTATTGAAAATATTTTAGTAGTGCGGATCAATTATCGAATAGGTAATATGCTTTTTACCACTCCGTTGTTAAAACAGTTGCAAAATGAATTTACCAATGCCAAAATAGATGTGATGGTAGGAGCACCGTTTACGAAGGTTTTGTTTCAAGGGTTTTCAAATATCGAAAATGTTTATGATTTTCCACGAGATTTGCTCAAATACCCTCTGCAAATGTTGCGCTATGTAAACCAGCTCCGAAAAAAAAGGTACGATGTTGTGATTGCACCAAACTTTGGTTCAACAAGTGATCGCATAGCGACCTTTTTAGCACGAGCAGATCATAAAGTTTCGTTTTGTGTAGGTGACAGATACTCACCGGTTGATAGATGCATCGAGCGTCAAGATACCCACATCAATCATGAGGCGTTGAAGCCGCTGGAGCTTTTGAAGATTTTTGATATCACACCCGATTATAACCTAAAACTCACTGTAGAGTTGCAAGAGGATGAACTGTCAAAAGGGAAAAAACTTGTTGAGAACTTCAAAAACGGTGCAAAGATTTTTGGCATCTTTCGTAATGCAAGGTACGATAAAAAAATAGATGATGTTTGGTGGCAAGAGCTCATAAGTGCGATGCAAAACAAAGCACCAGATATTGTTTTTATCGATATCTTATCACCGGATGTAAAAGAGAGGCTTCCAAATATCACCCACTCGTTTGAAGAGAAAAATTTGCGCACACTTGCGGCATTTATGGCAAATCTTGATGCTTTTATATGTGGCGATACCGGTCCTATGCACTTAGCAAGTGCAAGTGGAGTACCAACCATAGCTCTTTTTAAAACTACAGCCCCAACACTTTATGGAACTCTCAAAGAAAAAGATCATTCAATCGAAATGGATGGCAAAAGTGTCAATCAAGTTGCAGATGAGATTTTAGCTCATTCATAACCATGGCAACACTGATCTGATGCATACAGATATTGTCTTTGCATTGCTTCATTACCTCAGTTTTGTAACATGGACTGCAATCTAAATTGGCAGAGATGATGTGTACTTGGTTGTAAGGTGATTGGTATGGGGAGTCTGTTGCAGGATTGTTTGGACCCATAAGTACAAAAACCGGTGTGTTTACTGCTGCGGCAATATGACCAACAGCTGAATCTGTACATATCACTCCTTTTGCATATTTTACAACACTGCAGAGCTCTTCAATACTGTTTTTACCAACAAGATCGAGTGTATTGGTTGGGAAAGGTCTTAGTTGATCGAAGAATCTCTCTTCATTTTTTGTACCTACAATAACAAGTTGAATCTTTTTAGAAAGTTGATTAATAAGGTTATGCCAAGCATAGTTATCCCATGCTCGATGATTAATTCCAGAGCAATTTACATGTGAGTTGCTAGGACTTAGGACTATATATTCTTGTTGTAGATTAAATTTTTTATCTATTTGTTCTTTGGTTAGCGTATGTACACTTGGATAAGCCTTTTGTAGGTTTTTTTGAGAAATCTTTGGTTTTAGTAGGAGTTTCTGAGCTTCTCCTCTATTGATTTTGGAATTTGATTCTACTGTGTTGAATTGGGCTCCAATTTTTTCTTTTGCTTGAATGCTGGTCAATAGATCCTTAAACTGTTTGCCAAATTCGAAGTTGATCAGTAAATCGTAGTTGTTTTGTTTCGAGTATTGTACAATTTTTCTTTTTTCAAGACTAAGCATCAAAGGGATTTTTTTATGTTTTAAGTTAAATACTTTATCGATTCTAGGGTCATTCCTAAATAATTTACCACTTCCAGGAGTGCAAACAAAGTCTATGATAGTCTCTTTGCCATACTCCATAAGTAAAGCATCGATCACACTTGTAGCATACACAAGATCCCCAAGTGCACCGCAGCGAACAACCAGAACTTTTTTCATTGATATTTCTCTTTTTTGCACTAATTATACCAAATTAACCCCATTTGGGTAGAATATCATTCATGAAAGAGATTATTAAAAGATTTTGGCCATACATAAAAGAGTATAAATTTCATTATCTAATGGTATTTTTCGCTGGATTGCTAATCATCGCTGCAACGGCTGGTAATGCGCATATTATGAAGCCTTTGATGGATGATATGTTTATTGACAAGAAGCCTGAGATGCTGTACTTGATCCCACTTGGGCTTATTGGAATATATCTTACAAAAGCGGTTGGAAAATATTTGCAGACGGTTTTTATGGAGTATATCGGGCAGAGTATCATCACCCGTTTTCGCGAGATTTTGCTTCGTAAGATGATCTCGATGGATATGGCATTTTTGTATGAAAACAGAAGCGGGGAGTTGATCTCGCGAATCACCAACGATATTGGGCGTATTCAGTTTTTTGTCTCCAATATGCTTCCTGATATGTTTCGTGATCTTTTGGCGGTGATTGCACTTGTTGGGTATGTGATATGGCTTAACCCATTGCTTGCGTTTTATACTCTTGTTGTTGTGCCTTTAGCGATCTTTCCGATCATGGCGATTGCAAGAAGACTCAAAAAGTATTCTCACCGATCTCAAGCAAAAAATGCTGATGTGGTCTCACGATTGACGGAGGTTTTTAACAACTCTGAAGTGATCAAAGCAAATGCCACGGAGGATTTTGAACTCAAGCGATTTAGTGAGCACAACTGGCAGTTTTTTAAGATCAACATGAAAGCGATCTATGTTGGAGCGATCGTCTCACCTATTTTAGAGATGTTAGGGGTTTTTGGTCTTGCAGCTGTTGTTTACATCGGTGGTAGTGAAGTGTATGCCCAAAAGATGACGGTAGGGGAGTTTACAGCCTTTTTGACAGCGGTTATTTTGGTGTTTGAGCCGATCCGCAAACTTGGTGGCACATACTCAAAAATTCAAGACGCACTTGCGGCAAGTGAGCGTGTTTTTGAGGTGCTCGATACTGAGCCAAGAGTTAAAAGCGGCACCAAAGTTTTGGATGACGATATCCACTCTATCGAGTTTGAAAATGTTGCTTTGTTGTATGATGGATCTTATGCACTCGATCATGTGAGTATTGCGATCCGTGAGGGGCAAAAGATTGCACTTGTGGGTGACAGCGGGGGTGGGAAGTCCACTTTTATCTCGATGTTGTTGCGTTTTTATGATCCTGATGAGGGGATGGTGAAGATTAACGGTGAAGATATCAAGAACTACGATCTTGACTCGATCAAGCACCATATCTCTTTTGTGACACAGCGTATCTACATCTTTCAAGATACACTCGCTGCCAATGTTGCGTATGGGCAAGAGGAGATCGATGAAAAGAGGGTGATAGAAGCACTGAAACTTGCCGATGCGTATGATTTTGTGATGCAACTCGATGATGGGATCCACACGATGATGAGTGAAGCTGGAACAAACCTCTCAGGTGGGCAAAGACAGCGTATAGCGATAGCTAGAGCGATCTACAAACACTCTTCACTCATTTTGTTTGATGAGGCAACTTCAGCACTTGATAACGAGAGTGAAAAGCGAATCCAAGCTGCACTGGATGCTTACACCAAAGACAAAATCACGATCACAATCGCACACAGACTCTCAACGATAGAGCATGCCGACAAGATTTTGGTGATGCAAAAAGGAAGAATCGTCGCAAGCGGTACCCACGCAGAGCTACTACAGAACTCTGAAGTGTATCAAAGACTTGCAGGTGAGATGAAAAAGTAGGATTTGCTTTTTTAATCGCTTTATTAGCCTTTTTTGGAGATAATCGCAAAGTTTAACATTACATGCAACAAAAGGAAGAGATATAATGCAACTCGATTTCGCAAAATTTATAAAGTACTCCAAGCCGGGACCAAGATACACTTCTTATCCAACAGCGTTGGAGTTTAGTGACAAGTTTGGTTATGATGCATATATCTCCAAGCTGGAGTCGCAAGATGATGCAAGAGCTTTGAGTCTTTATTTTCACCTCCCTTTTTGTAAAAATGCGTGTTATTTTTGTGGATGTAATGTTGTTTTTACCTCTAAAGAGGATAAGATGGTTCGTTACGTTGAGTATCTTAAACGCGAGTTAGAGATTTTATCTAAGCATTTGAACATGAAACGCGAGGTGATTCAGATGCACTTTGGTGGGGGAACGCCGACATTTTTCTCTGCTGAACAACTCAAAGAGGTGATCGATGCGATCAAGTCTTACTTTCCAAAATTTGCCAAAGATGCCGAGATAAGCTGTGAGATCGATCCGCGCCATATCGATGAAGATCAGATGCGGGTGTTGAGTGAGGGTGGATTTAACCGTGTGAGTTTTGGTATTCAGGACTTTAACGAAAAAGTGCAAGTCGCTGTTCACCGTGTACAACCTTATGAGATCACCAAACAGGCGATGGAGCTAGCGTGCAAGTACAATATGGTCTCAGTCAATGTTGATCTTATCTACGGACTGCCGTATCAAAGCTTGGAGACTTTCAAAGAGACGCTCTCTTTAGCACTTACTCTCTCACCCGATCGTTTTGCCGTATTTAACTATGCCCATGTACCATGGCTGAAAAAGACGATGCGCAAGATCGATGAGACAACACTCCCGCGTCCCGATGAGAAGCTTGCTATTATGCAATACACGATCGACTATTTGACCGATAACGGTTACAAGATGGTAGGGATGGATCACTTTGCCAAGCCTGAAGATGAACTTTTTAAGGCGATTGAAGAAGAGGAGCTTCACAGAAACTTTCAAGGCTATACTACCAAAGGTGGCGCTGACTTGATCGGTGTTGGGCTTACTTCCATTGGTGAAGGTGTTGATTATTATGCACAAAACTTTAAAGATATGAAACTTTATGAAGCCGCAATCGATGCCGGTAAATTGCCGTTTGAGCGTGGTGTGGTATTAAATGAGGATGATTTGATCCGTCAGTATGTGATTATGGAGCTTATGAGTAACTTTAAGCTTGATATAAAGCGGTTTGAGAAGCAGTTTGGCATCAACTTTAAAGAGTATTTTAAAGATTCTTTAGTGCAGTTACAAACATTTGTCGATGAAGAGTTAATCGTGATAGATGATGATAAAATCGCGTGTTCACAAACAGGAACACTGCTGATTCGCAATATTGCGATGGCGTTTGATGCGTATATGCACCAACACGCAAGCAGCAAAAAGAGTTTTTCTAAAACGGTGTAGAGTGTGGCAATAGATAAAAAACTTCATGAAATTTTTGATTTTACGATAACGGCAGATGACTGCGTTAAGTGTGGGAAGTGTATCCCGGTGTGTACCATCCACAAAGTCAATGCCGATGAGGTGACATCCCCTCGTGGGTTTATCGATCTGCTTGGTGCGTACAAACGGGGTGATTTGGAGCTTGATAAAACGGCAAAAGATATCTTTGAGAGCTGTTTTTTGTGTACCAATTGTGTCGATGTGTGTCCAAAATCTCTGCCGACTGATATGGTGATTGAGCAAGCGCGCGCAGATATTGCCCAAAAGTTTGGGATCGCTTGGTATAAAAAAGCGTTTTTTCTCTTGCTTCGCCACAGGTGGCTTAATGATATCGCCTTTAAACTAGGCTGGGCGTTTCAGACCTGTGGGTTTAAGATCCAAAGTGAGATCGAGTCGATGAAGCCCCGTTTTAATCTGCCGATGTTTAAAGCTGACAGACTTCTACCAAGTCTAGGCAAGACACCGTTTTTAAATGCACACCCTGAAAATATCGACAACGGTGGCAAAAGAAAAGTCGCTGTGTTTATCGGTTGTTTGGGTAATTACAACTACCGCTCTATAGGGGAGTCACTTTTAGAGATTTTAGAGAAGTTAGAGATCGATGCCTTTTTAGCC
Source organism: Campylobacterota bacterium (assembly GCA_013607635.1). GTDB lineage: Bacteria > Campylobacterota > Campylobacteria > Campylobacterales > Sulfurimonadaceae > Sulfurimonas. The sequence continues at coordinate 5,860 of VCAY01000030.1, read as the reverse complement.
AAAAAACAAAAATGTTGCGCAGCACCTGCCTATTTTACGGGTGATTTTGATACAGTGGAGCATAATGCCAAACACAATATCCGCTATTTTGAATCTTTTGGGGATGATATTGAAGCTATTTTGGTGCCTGAAGCGACATGTAGCGCGATGTTAAAAATCGATTATGAACATTTTTTTCACGATCAGCCTGACTGGAGATCGCGCGCTAGAGTGGTGATGAGTAAGGTGTATATGGCAACTGAGTGGCTAGAAAATCATACGGAGCTGGAATTACTCTTAGCAAAAAAGAAACGCCAAACAAAGATTGTTACTTATCATGATCCGTGTCATGCAAGAAAGATGCAGGGGATCTACCAAGAGCCGCGTAACTTGGTGAGTAAAAATTACAATATCGTTGAGATGGCTGATCCAAATGCTTGTTGTGGATTTGGTGGTATAACGATGCAAACGGAGAGGCACCATTTTGCCAAAGCGGCAGGTGTGCCAAAAGCGGCAATGATCAAGCAAACGGGTGCTGATGTGGTGAGTGCGGAGTGTAGTGCGTGTCGTATGCAGATCAACGCATCTATGAGTTATGCGGGGAATGAAAAAACGGTGTTTAAAAACCCGATTGAGTTAATTGCTGAGGCACTAAGAGCGTGATGCAGCATTTTATCTGGAATGCCGATCCGATAGCATTTTCTTTTGGATCGTTGCATGTGTATTGGTACGGTATCCTTTTTGCCACGGCTATTTTGTTTGATCTTGAGATGATGAAGTGGATCTACAAACGGGAGGGTAAAAGCCTTGAGACGCTAGATACCCTTTTTCTCTACATTGTCATCGGTATAGTGGTAGGAGCAAGACTTGGGCACTGTTTGTTTTACGATCCCTCCTACTATCTCTCACATCCACTTGAGATCCTGGCAATACACAAGGGGGGCTTGGCAAGTCATGGCGGTGGACTTGGTGCATTGATAGGTATCTTGCTTTACAAGCGAAAACATGGACTTGAGCTTTGGCCGTTTTTAGATCGTGTGGCGATTGTTACTGCCTTTTTTGGCTTTTTTGTGCGGATGGGGAACTTTATGAACTCAGAGATCCTCGGGCATAAAACCGATGTGGCATGGGGGATTGTTTTTGCAAGGGTTGATCAGTTTGCGCGTCACCCTGTACAGCTTTATGAGGCGCTTAGTTACTTTGTGATTGGGGTGGTGTTGTTGGTTGTGTATCTCAAAAACAAAAACTTTCAAGATGGAAAACTATTTGGAGCATTTTTAGCTCTTGTATTTAGTGCACGTTTTGTGATAGAGTTTTTTAAAGAGCGTCAGGCTGAGTACGCCGTAGATATGCTGCTTTCAACGGGACAACTTTTAAGCATACCTTTTATATTGGCAGGGTTTTATCTGCTTTTTCGCTCCCGTTTCTCTTTATGAACCGATGATCTCCAAAAGTGATTAACAGCCCAGTAACCAAGAAGTGATCCAAAGATCGAATAAAGAGCTGTACCAAAATAAAGGGGGATGAAAATATCGTCAAGATTTTCGCTAAACCACTCTAATGTAAGCTCAACGGGTGCCGGTTCAATTCCAAGCAAAAAAGAGCCTGTGAGGTATTCCATATAGTACATTGGCGGCATGGTGATAGGATTACTCAGCCAGCACATCGCAAGTGCGATGGGGACATTGAAGCGAAAAAACGGCATAAAAAGCAGTACGGCAGCCATCTGCATCGGCATCGGAATAAAGGCGATAAACAACCCCAAAAGCATACCGCGTGAGATCATCTTGCGATTGCCGGCAAGGTACTCTTTTGGGATTTTGTATTTTTTTATAAAATCGTTGAGTTTTTTATGTTTGGTTGTCTTTTTTAATGTTTTTCTTATCATACTTTAGTTGCAATATTTTTAATTTGCGCCATTATACAATTTGATTTTATAATTTTTCTTTAGTTTTGTGTAAATATACAAGCTACTGTATGATAAAATTTCGTAAAAATTTCAATAAGGTTACAGATGTCATTTGCAAAACTTGGAGTGTTTCAACCCTTACTCGATGCCATTAAACTTTTGGGGTACAAAGAGCCGACGCTGATCCAAAAAAGGGCGATCTCATTAGTGCTTCAAAAAAAAGATCTTTTCGCAACAGCACAAACCGGTACGGGAAAAACTGCTGCATTTGCACTGCCGCTTTTGCAAAAACTTCGCAAAAAAGATCCCAACAAAGGGGTTCGTGCTGTGATTTTAGCACCTACTAGGGAGCTGAGTATCCAGATATACAAAGATATTAACGATTATGCCAAGTTTATGGATATCAAGAGTGAAGCGGTGATTAGTGGCAAAGATATTGTCAAGCAGATCAAGCGTCTTAAAGGGGGTGCGGAGGTTATTGTGGCAACTCCTGGGCGACTTTTGGAGCTTACTCAAAATGGGCTTAAGCTGGGTGATGTGGAGATGTTTGTGCTTGATGAGGCAGACAGAATGCTTGATATGGGCTTTAGTAAAGATATCAAAGCAATTCATCCTCTTTTGCCAAAAAAACATCAAACGCTTTTATTTGGCGCCACATTTTCCGATAAGGTGCGAAAACTCTCCAAGCTGATCTTACGATCCCCTGCATTTATCGAGACAGCAAAGAAAAATACAACAGTTGAGACGATCAATCAAGTAGCATACCTAGTTGATGCCGATAAAAAACCACAACTACTTTCTTATCTCATAGGATCGCGTAACTTCCCGCAGGTGCTTGTGTTTACAAGAACCAAAGCAAGTGCAGACTTTTTAGCCAAAGAGTTGCCAAAAGATGGACTGAAAACAGGTGTAATCCATGGTGATAAAACAAAAGCAAACCGTCAAAAAACACTTGAGCAGTTTATGGAGGGGAGATACCGCGTGCTTGTTGCTACCGATATCGCTTCAAGGGGGCTGGATATTGAAGAGTTGCCTTATGTGATCAACTATGAACTGCCATCGATCCCTGAAGATTATGTGCACCGAGTTGGCAGAACAGGACGAGCAGGAAGAGAAGGGGAGGCGATTAGCTTGCTCGATGTGTATGAGAAGTTTGAGATTCGAGATATCGAGAAGCTTATAGGACAAAAGATCGACAAAGAAGTCATTGAAGGGTTTGAACCCGATCCAAACATCCGTCGCAAAGATATCGATGCGCAAAAACTCAAGTCTGAACACAAACGCCAAGAGCAAAAGAGGCAGCATCTAAAGGGTAAAGAGCCAAGAAAAACAACAGCCAGAACCCTGAAGGTGGCCCGAAAAAAAAGAAAAACAACAAAAAGGGATCCAAAATAAAATGGGTAAAGTTCAAGAGATATTTTTAAAAGATTATAAAGAGAGTGATTTTGGTATCACAAGTGTTGATTTACACTTTGAGTTGTTTGAAGAGGAGACGATCGTAACCAATCGTATGCAGATCGTCAAAAAAAGCAGTGCCGAGGATTTGGTGCTTGATGCTTTGGAGTTGGAACTTTTGGAGGTTGTGCTTGATGGGGAGGTTTTAGGCAAAGAGCGTTATAGCACCGATGAGGAGAGTTTAACAATCAAAAATGTACCTGAAAGTTTTAGTCTGCAGATAAAAAACAAAATCTACCCACACAAAAATACCGAGCTTGAGGGGCTTTACAAATCTGGTGATATCTTTTGTACGCAGTGTGAACCGGAGGGGTTTCGTCGCATCACTCCATACCTTGATCGCCCCGATGTGATGAGTGTTTTTACCACTACAGTTGTAGCGGACAAAGAGAGGTACCCTGTGCTTTTAAGTAACGGTAACAAGATGCAGTGCCATGATGGTTTTGATGCGCGTCATGGTGTGACTTGGCACGATCCCCATCCAAAACCCTCCTACCTTTTTGCACTCGTTGCGGGGGATCTTGATCTTTTAGAGGATAGTTTTACAACGATGAGCGGCAAAAGCATTATATGTAATATTTATGTCGATAAGGGCAACCGCGAAAAAGCGCACCATGCGATGCGAAGCTTGAAAAATGCAATGAAGTGGGATGAGCAAAAGTATGGTCGAGAATACGATCTTGATATCTACAACATCGTTGCGGTTGACAGCTTTAATATGGGAGCGATGGAGAATAAGGGGCTTAATATCTTTAACTCTGCGTATGTGTTAGCAGACAGCGATACCGCAACCGATGCCAACTTTATGGGGATTGAGTCGGTGATCGCGCATGAGTATTTTCACAACTGGACGGGCAATCGCATTACATGTAAGAACTGGTTTCAATTAACACTTAAAGAGGGGCTTACGGTATTTCGCGATCAGTGTTTTTCTGCTGATATGAACTCCCGTGATGTACAGCGCATCGAAGATGTTAAAGCTTTGCGGGAGCGACAGTTTGTTGAAGATGCTTCCCCAACGGCGCATCCGATCCAGCCAAAAAGCTACATCTCGATGAATAACTTCTATACTGCAACGGTGTATGAGAAGGGGGCTGAAGTTATTAGGATGTTGCATACTCTTTTAGGCGAGGAGCGCTACCGCAAGGCGATGGATCTTTACTTTGAGACTTTTGATGGACAGGCGGTTACTACAGATGATTTTCTTTGGGCGATGAGAGAGTGTGGCGATTTTGATCTTGAGCATTTTAAACTTTGGTACGATCAAAGTGGTACACCGGTGTTGCATGTAAGGGAGTTTTTTGAAGATAAGAAGTACACCATCGAGATAGGGCAAAAAGTTCCAGATACGGTGGATGGAAAAAAACAAAAGCCGATGTATATGCCGCTAAAAATTGCACTCTTTGGTGGGGATGGTGTGATGGTAGAGGAAAAAACACTGATTCTCTCAAAAGAGAGTGAGCAGTTTGTTTTTGAAAATATGCCACTTAAACCGGTGCTTTCGATCAACCGTGATTTTAGCACACCGGTGATTGTTGAGCAGGAAAATCCAAACTATCCGTTTTTGATGCGCTATGACGATAACGGCTTTACAAGGTATGAAGCAGCCCAAGAGTTTGCTTTGGCAACGATGTTCGCAATGATAGACGGCAGTGCCGATCTGCAAAGCTATCTTGATGCTTATGGGGCACTTTTGGATGCGCAGTTTGATCCCTCTTATAAAGCTTTGGTGTTAGAGCTTCCATCGATCACAACGATGATGCAAAAACAGGATGTGGTTGATTTTGAGCCGTTGTATGCAGTAAAAGAGAGAGTGCTTCAAGAGATTGCAAAACGGTATGAGGCAAAACTGTTAAAACTTTACTTTGCTAACCATGAACCAACGAATAGCTCTATAGATGCAACAGCAGTTGGTAAAAGGGCACTCAAAAACAGAATGCTTCGCATCTTGGCTGCACTGGAGTCTAAAGAGATTGTTGCCATTGCAAAAGCGCAGTATGCAAATTCACTGACAATGACAGACAGGGTAGTTGCTCTTGATGTGTTAGAGTCGATCGATCCTAGCGAGAGTGAAGTGGCGTTTAGCGATTTTTATCAAAAATACAAAGACAATACACTTGTGATGCAAAAATATTTTTCACTTTTGGCAGCATCAAACCACGAGAATGTGCTTGAGAGAATCAAAAAACTACAAAATGACCCTGTGTATGATATGAAAGTTCCTAACCTTGTTCGCTCTTTGATAGGTGTGTTTGCAAGAAACTACAAATATTTTCATGCAAAAGATGGAAGTGGATATCAATTTGTGGCAGATAAGATCATTGAGATAGATAAAATAAATCCTCAAATCGCTTCAGCACTCAGTGGAGCATTCAAACTTTACCCTAAAATGAATAAAAGTAACAAAAAAGTGATGAAAAAATCACTTGAGCATATAATTTCTGAAAAAAATCTTTCAAAAAATAGTTATGAAATAATCTATAAAATTTTAAAATAATCTAAGAAAAAATTACTAAT
>VCAY01000002.1:44903-67778 GCA_013607635.1 Campylobacterota bacterium | reverse complement strand
GTAAGGATAGTTGAACCTTTTTCATACCGTTTAGAGATAATCTGAAAAAAATGGTTTGCTTCCTCTTTGTTCATATTGAAATAGCCAATCTCATCGATGACAAGCACAGATGGATTTGTAACTGATTTTAGAAAAGCATCGTATTTTCGTTCTTTCTTTGCTTTTGTGGCACTGTGTAAGAGTTCAGCAATTGTAGTAAACTTTGCTTTATATCGATGCTGTACAGCCTTGTATGCCAAAGCAATGGCAAGATGTGTTTTTCCTACACCACACTGACCAAGCAGAATAACATTCTCATTGCGTTTAACGAAAGAGAGTGTGGAGAGTTCCTCTATCTGTTTACGATTCACACCCACTGAAAAAGTATAATCAAACTCTTCAAGCGTTTTTATTGCAGGAAAGCCTGCGAGCTTTGTGAGTGTATTTTTACTTCTATCCATTCTGTTGTTATATTCTCGTTGCAACAGTTCTTGCAAAAACTGTACATACTGCCACTCCTCCTTTGCCGCAGTTGTAGCAATGGTATGGAACTCCTCTGCTATGGTAGAGAGTTTCAGTGCTTTGCAGAGTGAGAGAATCTCTGTTTCTAATGCCACAGTGCACCTCCCATTTGCATTGGTGTTGTCATTGCCGGCAAAAGCATTAAAAACATTGCAGCCGGTATTAGGTCGTCATAGGTTTGAATATCCCTGTTTGGGATATAGAGAGAATCAATATTGCAATGATCTCTATTGAACTGTGATCCTTTTTTTGCTACACTTTTGATTACAGCCTTTGAGCGGATTAAACTTATGTTTTCCTCTACCATACGCATTGCGCTTAATGATGACAGTCTTCATATTATCATATAAACACTCTTTGGCTACACCTCCAAAGTATGCAAATGCATTCATATGGCAGGCAGGAAGCGTCTCTATCTTCTCATTAGTAACATACTCCACATAAGAAGCTCTACTATAGCCCATTGTTGCAACAAATGCAGAAAGATTATCATTTGGAAACTCTATCCAATCGACTTGCATCTGCTTACCGGCATCTGTTTCAAAGCGAATTAGTTTTTCTTCTTTAACTCGTTGTCTGAGTTCATATTTTTGCATCACCTGCTGCAACCATCGAAGACTCCCGTTGTAACCAAGAGCTTGTATCTCAGCATAAATAATAGTTGTTGGAATAAATACTTTTTGCTCTTTTGCAGTTTCTAACATCTTCACTATATGCGGCAAATATGGATCTACGATATTTGCAACTGCTACTTTATTAAATGTTGGAACATATCCATCTGGCAGTTTGGCATATTTACGTACTGTTTCACGAGATATACCAAGTCTTCTTGCTACTTCTGTCTTGTTAAGCCCTTGTTTTAAAAGTTTTTTTATCATTTGAACTTGCCTTTTATCTAACACTTGACCCCTTTCATAATTCATAAAAAGGAGTCTATCAAAAATTAATTTGATTTTTTAAGGTTTAGGTTCAAAATACAACTCTCCCTTTGTATTTCTTAGTGCCAATTTTAGCAGTTCGTTTGACAGCAGTTTATTGAAGTGTTGGCTACTAAGAGGAGAGCTTATAAAGCTACATTCAAGTTTTAATATAGTAAAATGTGTTTTACAGTTGATATAAAAAGTAGTAAAATGAAAAATATAGTAGAAAACGCAAAAAGATTTTATAGATTAAAGAAAAATCAACAACAACCAATATACAAAAGAGCTTTGTATGAAAAGATTTTAAACTCAAAAGCAAAGATTACAGGTGTGTATGGTAGCCGAGGTGTTGGAAAAACAACTTTATTGCTTCAAGTTCTTGATACAATAAAGTCAAAAGAGAAGCTTTATATCTCTTGCGATCATCCTATGTTTTTTGAAGTATCTCTTTTTGACTTTGTAGATAGTTTTGCAAAATATGGTGGAGAGGTTATTGTCATAGATGAGATTCATAAAATCAAAGATTTTCAAACACAAGTAAAACTTATCTATGATTTTTTAGATATAAAAGTTTATTTTAGTGGTAGTAGTGCTGTTGAGATAACAAATGCAGACTTTAGTAGAAGATACTCTATGTATCATATGCCAATACTCTCTTTTAGAGAGTTTTTAGAACTCACTTATGATATAAAACTTGAAAGTTTTACTTTAGAAGAGATATTTACAAACCATGAAAATATATCAAATAAAATCATAGATACTCTAAAAAACAAAAAGATACTCAAACACTTCAATCAATTTTTAGATGAAGGTATTTATCCATTTTATTTTGAAGATGAAACAAAATATCTAGACAGGGTACAGGAAAATATAAACACCATACTTTACACAGACCTTGTGAATGTAGTCACTATAGATAGTTCAAAAATAGAGTCATTAAAAAGATTGCTATTAAATATATGTGTATCTAATCCGCTAGAGATAAACCTAGAAAAGTTAGCAAAACTTGTTGGAATTAGTAAGCCAACTCTCTACAAGTACATAAACTATCTCTCTCGTGCTGAACTTTTACACCATATAGTTTATGAAGCAAAACGATTTAAAAATATGCAAAAGCCAGATAAACTTTACCTAAATAACACAAACCTTTTTAATGCTTTATGTATAAACAGCAACAGAGGAACCATACGAGAGACTTTTTTTACAAGTATGCTTTATAAACAACATCTACTTAATTACACATCTCATGGTGATTTTTTAGTAGATGAGCAGTACACAGTAGAGATCGGCGGTAAAAACAAAGGCTTTGAGCAGATAAAAGATATAAAAAACTCCTTTGTGGTAGCAGATGATATTGAGGTGGGTTTTAAAAATAAAATTCCTCTTTATCTTTTTGGATTTTTATACTAAAAGTAAATCCATGCTACAACACTCTAAAAACTTAAAACTTATTGCCATGAAACAAGTTGCTGCACTTGCTATAGACTTGAGTTTAGTTTCTATGCCTCTTATTATAGCTCCTAGTTTGGAGATATTTCCGATATGTTTGTAAAAGGTGATACATTGATAACACTGAGTACAGATGGGTATATCTATAAATGGGATTTAGGTGTAATAAAATGAAAAAATTACTTATACCTGGTTGTTTGGATTTGAGTCTTTCGCATAATCTTAACTATGCTACAATCTAAAAAGTATTGCTTGAAGAGGGGGAGCATACTGTCAAAGTTGTCAAACCAAAAGATAAATATATGGGATATGTTGCAGAAAAAAAGTTTTTGTAGGAGAGGATACCTCTACAAAAATAAGTTTGAAATTGCAGTTATACCAAAGCCAAGATGGTGGTTTTGTATTGGCTGGAGTTACCGAGTCAAAAGATGCTGGAAGAGGTGCAATAAACCTCTGTAATCCCATCTGATTTTTCCCTATTGTTTTTAATCGCTGTTTGTTGTTGGCATCAGTATATCTTATGAGAAAGACTTTATCGATAACTTTGTTATTTTTGGATATAATCTCTTTATAGAAGACGCCTGCTGTGTTAGTAGGAATACGTTTTGAAAGCGTTTTTATAGGTGGCTCCTTGATTGATTTGAGTCCCAAAAAAGTCCAAATGAAATGACTAAATTAGACTTTTTTTGAATAAGTATGATAACATAAAAAACCCTTAAAGTTACCAAAAATTGGGAAATTTAGGAGGTTTGAGACAATTTGATAAAAGGATGAAAATGGAGTGTGAGTTTCCTACGATCAATGCTAATATGGATGAGATTAAAGAGATTTTTGAGAGTGTAAAGACTATTGCGGTGTTGGGGTTGTCTCCAAATCCACAAAAAGATTCTCACAGGGTGGCTGAGTATCTTCAAAGCGTTGGGTATAAGATTGTTCCTGTTTATCCTAAAGAGGATGAAATTTTGGGTGAAAAAGTTTATAGAAGTCTCAAAGAGATCCCTTTTGAGGTCGATATGGTCAATATCTTTAGAAAACCTGCCGCTCTTGATGCGATTGCTGATGCGTGCATTGAGCGAGGAGATGTGAAAGTATTTTGGGCGCAAAAAGGTATTGTAAATAATGAAGCGGTACAAAAAGCAAGAGATGCAGGGATGAAAGTGGTGCAAAACCAGTGTGCGATGGTGGATCACAGACAACTTAACAGCTAGGAAAAATATTGTTAAATCTTGAAAAAATACAACAAGCAGCACAGCGTATTAAGGATGTTGCGGTTGCTACCCCTTTGGCTTATGCTCCATATTTGAGTGAGCTTAGTGGTGCAGATGTTTACCTCAAAAAAGAGAATCTACAAATAACCGGTGCTTTTAAGATTCGTGGAGCGTACAATAAGATTGCTTCGCTTAGTGATGCAGATCGATCTAAGGGGGTGATTGCTGCAAGTGCCGGTAACCATGCTCAAGGAGTTGCGCTTTCAGCGAGCAAATTTGGGATAAAAGCAGTGATAGTGATGCCTGAGTCTACACCTTTAACTAAAGTAAACGGTGTGAAGCATTTTGGTGCACAGGTTTTACTTCATGGTGCAAACTATGATGAAGCGTATGTTTATGCTAAAGAGTATGCCAAAGAGAACAGTTTAACTTTTGTGCATCCGTTTGAAGATGAGGAGGTGATCGCCGGTCAGGGTAGTGTTGGGCTTGAGATTTTAGAAAAATGCAAAACTCCTGATGTTGTTGTGGTACCTGTTGGTGGTGGCGGATTGATAGCAGGAGTAGCGGCTGCCATAAAAGCTTTGAGTCCAGATACAAAAGTGATCGGTGTGAGTGCAAGCGGTGCACCTGCATTTAAAAACTCCTTTGCGTTAAAAAATGCAGTCGATACTACAAAAGTTCGCACTATTGCCGACGGTATAGCGGTTCGTGACACTTCTGAGGTGACTCTTGAGTATGCTTTAGAGTATGTTGATGAGATTATTAGTGTTGATGATGAAGAGATAGCAAGCGCGATTCTTTACCTACTTGAAAAGCAAAAGCTTGTGGTTGAAGGTGCCGGTGCTGTCGGTGTTGCAGCACTGTTACATGACAAGATAACAGGTATTAAAGGAAAGGATGTTGTCGTTGTTTTAAGTGGCGGGAATATGGATGTTACCTTACTCTCTGTTATTATAGAAAAGGGGCTTTTAAAGTCGCATCGTAAGATGAAACTCACTGTTACATTGGTGGATAAGCCGGGTTCGTTGATGTATTTTACACAGATACTACAAGAGCTCAATGCCAACATTGTGCATATTGCGTATGATCGAACATCTATTACGCTAGACTATGGTGATGCAAATGTTACTGTACATGTCGAGACAAAAGGTAAAGAGCATCAAGATGAGATCTATGAAAGATTAAAACAAGAGGGGTATATCCGATAATTCATGGAAGCGATCAAAAGCAAAAGCATCAAGAAGCCTATTGTATTGTTAAAGCTTTATGATGATGGGTCATTACTTGTGATTGATAATGAAACAACTATACGGTTTTTGGATAATGACTCATTATCTTTATTGGATGGTTTTAAAGCTAGAGTTAAACATGATAGCTATAAAGGAAGAGTTGTTGATTATAGCAATAACAAGTTGTATCTAGCAACTCTGTCAAGTGATCTCAAGGAATCACGACTTTATAACATCAAAAAGAAAAGAATCATTACTAGATTTAGCAGACATCATGGGGAGGTTTCTTGCGTTAAAATAGATCCAAAAAATAAGTTTATGCTTTCGGGTGGTGATGATGGAAAGACGTTTGCTATTGATGTTGTCAGCGGAAAATTGATGTTTACTCTTCTTTCCCATGTCGATACGATTAATGATATAGGTTTTAGTCAAAATGGAAATTGGGTGGCAACAGCAAGTTATGACAGAAAGGTTTCTGTATTTAACTTGGTTACTATGACTGCTAAAGAGCGATTTCGATCTCATAGTGCTCCTGTTATGCATCTACAGTTTTTCCATAAAAATAAACTGCTTAGTATTGATAAAGATTCCAAGGGGATTATCTGGGATATACACAAATCAAAGGTTATTTCCCGTTTGCAAGGGATCCATGATGATGTTAGAAAAGTTGTTGTAAGTGGTGATGAGCATTTTTTATTTATAGGTACTGCACTAGGGTATGTGATTGTGTTTGATCTTCATACCTATGAGATGATAGCCCCTAGGTTTATTAAGATCACTTCACCAATCACTGCGATGGAGTTTGATTCCATCAATAATCATCTTATTATAGGGACAGAAGATGGTTTTTTGATCTATTATGATATCTACGAGGGACTAGATGTTATCAAGGAACTTTTGCAAAAAAAACAAATAGACAAGATTCAAGCAGAAGTAGATAAGAACCCTATTTTGAAATATACACAAGTGTATGATCTTGTTTCTGATTTTTGGGAAAAAAGTTTGGAAAAAGCAAGAATAGCACTTGAAAACAGACAGCCAGACAAAGCAAAACTGATTTTAGAGCAATTCAAAGATGTGCCATCAAAAAACAAAGTTATTCAAAAACTGTTTCAGGATTTTTCGCAATATGATAAGTTTATAGGGTGTGTAAAACAAGGTAAATTGGCATTAGCTTATTCGTTGGCTAACAGCTATCCTGCATACAAAAAAACAAAGATATATGATGCTCTTGAAAAACAGTGGAAAACGGTGTTTGCAAGAGCGCAAAAAATGATTTTGGATCCAAAAACAACACAAATGGCAAAAGATATTCTTGCTCCATATCGTGGAATTAGTGAGAAGACAAAATATATTCAAGAACTCATGACTCAATCAAACGTTTATAAGCGTTTTAGGGAGTCTTTAGGGAAAAAAGATTTTAGAACGGCTATGCAGCTGATTAAGCAAAATCCTTTTTTACAGCTGTTGCCGGAGTATACGTCACTGACAAATTTTGCTGATAATCTATACTTTAAAACACATGACGCTATCAATAAAAAAGATTTTAATACTGCGATGAAGTATTTAAACGATCTTATAAACTTTGATGACTTCAAAGAGGAAGCACAGGAGAAGCTCAAAGAGCTTGAGGTGAAGCAAAAATTTTATCTTGCTGTAAAGACCGGCAATATATCAGACGCTTTTGATGCGATGGCAGAATATGAGGATCTTGAGGAGACTGCTGAAGGGAAGCAGTTAAGAAATCAATGGAATAAAGATGTAAATATTGCCAACACTTATGCGGTAAACGGGGATGTTGTTGTGGTTAAAAAAGCTCTGGAAAAGTATTTACAAATCCAATCAAAATATATATCACTTGCAACGATATTTTCATGGACATATATTTCTCAAATAGAAAGAACTATGAAGGAAAAAAAGGAAAAATCGATTGTAGAAAACGGAATAAAAAATTATCTTTCCCTCTTTGGTTTAACAGATCAAATTGAGTCACTTTATGAGAGCTTTCAAGAGTTGTATCCTGATTCTAAATTAAACTTAGAGCTATTGAAAAAAGGTGACATAACCAAGTGGATACCTTCGATGATTGTGAAATCTATTTTAGAATAGTTTTTTAACCTCTGATATAGCAATTATTGAGTATAATCCCCCAATTTTACATATAGAGAAAATCTAGAGGAGACTTTTTATGCAAATGAGTGGCGCACAGATGGTCATTGAAGCATTAATCGCTGAGGAAGTAGAGACTGTGTTTGGCTACCCTGGTGGAGCTATTATGAATGTCTATGATGAGATCTACAAACAAGACAAGTTCCAGCATATTTTAACTCGTCATGAACAAGCAGCAATACACGCTGCAGAGGGATATTCAAAAGCTAGTGGAAAAGTCGGTGTTGCTATGATCACGAGTGGGCCAGGTTTTACAAATGCCGTAACAGGACTGGCAGATGCATATATGGACTCGATCCCTTTAGTTGTAATCTCCGGGCAGGTACCTATGAGTCTTATCGGTACCGATGCTTTTCAGGAGATTGATGCGGTAGGGATCAGTCGCTCTTGTACGAAACACAATTATCTTGTAACAGATGCAAAAGATTTGCCACGAATCTTAAAAGAGGCTTTTTATATTGCTGCATCAGGTAGACCGGGACCTGTACATGTTGATATTCCAAAAGATGTAACAGCACAGATAGAGGAGTTTGATTACAACATTGATCTAGATCTCGAAACATATAAGCCAAATACCAAAGGAAATCCACGACAAATCAAAAAGGCTATGCAAGCAATTTCTGAGGCTAAGCGCCCACTCTTTTATCTTGGTGGAGGTGTGATTAACTCTAATGCTGCTTATGATGTAAGAGAGCTTGTACAAAAAACACAGATCCCTGCAGTAGAGACTTTTATGGCTCGCGGTACACTTTCCCATGATGATAAATATCTTGTTGGGATGCTGGGGATGCATGGTTCGTACGCGGCAAATATGGCAATGAGCGAGACAGATCTTATCATCGCTCTTGGTGCAAGATTTGATGACCGTGTTACAGGGAAGCTAAGTGAGTTTGCAAAGAATGCGGATGTGATACATGTAGATATCGATCCTGCAAGCATATCCAAGCTTGTTGATGCCAACTATCCAATTGTGGGAGATGTAAAAACGGTTGTTAAAGATATGTTGGAGCAAGTGGATCAGATCGATGGCTCAAAATATGAGTCTTGGAGAGAGACGATAGAAAATTTTGATGCACTGCATCCGCTTACTTACCATGAAGATAGCCAAAGGATAAAACCACAGTGGGTTATCGAGCGTGTTGGTGAGATTTTGGGTGATGATGCTAATATCTCTACTGATGTTGGACAGCATCAGATGTGGACAGCACAGTTTTATCCATTTAGCAGACCAAGACAGTTTGTAAGCTCCGGTGGGCTTGGAACAATGGGCTTTGGTTTTCCAGCAGCAATGGGTGTAAAGAGTGCTTCACCCGAAAAGGTAAGTATCAACTTCACCGGTGATGGCTCAATTTTGATGAATGTTCAAGAGCTCATGACAGCCGTAGAGAAAAAACTTCCGGTTATTAATATTATTCTTAATAACAACTTTTTGGGGATGGTTCGCCAGTGGCAGACACTATTTTATGACAAGCGTCACTCTGAGACAGACCTCTCTGTGCAGCCAGATTTTGTAAAACTTGCAGAAGCTTTTGGTGGTATAGGGTATAGAGTCAGTACAAAAGAGGAGTTTGATGCAGCGCTCAAAGATGCTGTTGCAAAAAATGTAGTGGCATTTATTGATGTGGTTGTTGAGAGATTTGAAAATGTTCTACCAATGGTTCCAGCCGGTGGAAGTTTGTTTAATATGATGTTGTTAGAGAAGAAAGGGGATAAGTAATGAATGATAATGTAAGAAGAGTTATATCTGTTATCGTTGTTAATGAAGCGAGTGTTTTGTCTCGTGTTACAGACCTTTTTTCTGCGCGTGGATACAACATAACCTCTTTGACGGTAGCACCTATTCCAGATACAAAATACTCCCGTTTAACGATCGCAACATCCGGTTCTGCACGAGTTATGGAGCAGATAACAAAGCAGTTGCATAAGCTGATTCCTGTTTTGCGTGTGTATGAGCATGAAGATATGGTAGAAAAAGAGATGGCACTTGTGAAGATTCCCATAACAGAGAATTTAAGCGATATCAATGCTCTTAGTGAAGCATATAACGGTAAAATTGTCAATGCCGGTGAAAATAGTGTGATTGTGATGGTTGCTGATGAGTCGCGAAGGATCGATAATTTTCTTAGTGCTATTAGGCGTTATAATCCAAAAGAGATAGTACGAAGCGGTGCTGTAGCACTAGAGAGATGATTTGATGCGTTTAAGTGAGATAGCTTCGATCATTGGTGCAGAGTTTCAAGGGGATGATAAAGAGATCATCTCAATGAACACCCTCAAAGATGCAAATGAGTATGAGATCTCATTTGTATCGAATAAAAATAAAAAATATTTTAAAGATATACAAAACTCCAAAGCTGGTGCTATTATTGTTGATACAAATACCAAAGAGATGGTTCCATCAGGATCTGTTGCACTTGTTGTAGAAGATACCTACTGGCAAATGGCAGTACTTTCAAAATATTTTGCCCCAAGTTTAGAAGATACTGATGCCCCTGATGCTGTTATAGGTCAAGATACACATATTGATGCTAAAGCAACAATAGCAAAAGGTGCTGTTGTCGGTTCTAATTGCTATATTATGGCAGGCAGTTATATAGGCTCAGGTTGTGAAATAGGGGATAACACCATCCTTTATCCAAACGTTACAGTGTATCGTGATTGTAAAATTGGTAAAGATTGTATTGTTCATGCAGGGACGGTTATTGGAAGTGATGGATTTGGTTTTGCATCAAACAGGCTAGGGGAGCATAAAAAGATTTACCATAACGGTATTGTTGTCATAGAAGATGATGTGGAGATAGGATCTAATGTCTCAATCGACAGAGCTGTTTTTGGCATGACACTTGTTAAAAAGGGTGCAAGGCTTGATAACCTTATTCAAGTAGCACACAACTGTGAGATAGGTGAGGGGAGTGTGTTTGCTGCACAAAGCGGTATGGCAGGCTCATCAATCGTTGGAAGAAATAATGTCTTTGGTGCGCAAAGCGGTATTGCTGGGCATTTGCATACGGGTGATTTTAACACTTTTGCAGCAAGAAGTGGTGTAACAAAAACGATCACACAAAGTGGAAAAATTTTTGCAGGTTTTCCACTAATGGAGCACAAAATGTGGCTGAAGCTTCAAGCCAAGCTTTCTAAAATACTTCAAAGTAAATAATTTATCTAAAACTAGAGAACTTTCTCTAGTTTTTTATCTCTTGAACAAATTCAGCTATTCTCTTGATACCTTCGCGAATTGATGCTATATCGGTAGCAAAAGAGAATCTAAAATATCCCTCGCTACCAAAACCTACACCTGGAACAACTGCAACATTTTTCTTGGCCAATAACTCTTTTGCAAAACTCATAGAATCGTTACTTACCTCTTTGGTATTCACAAAAAGGTAAAAAGCGCCATCAGGTTTTAAAACACTCAGCCCATCAATCTCATTTAACAGTTTGACAGCTTCATCACGGCGAGCAACAAACTCTTTGCGCATCATCTTGATATCTGCATCGGCACTGCCATCAAGCCCTTTGATCGCTGCCATTTGTGTAATAGAATTGATATTTGATGTGCTTTGAGATTGTAGCTTTTTTGTTGCTTTGATAAGCTCAGTATTGGATGCTGCCATATACCCAAAGCGCCACCCTGTCATAGCAACTGACTTAGACAGACCGTTGATGGTGATAGTGCGCTTAAACATATCTTCGCTAATGCTTGCCGCTGATGTAAAATCACCGTCATATACAAGTTTTTCGTACATCTCATCTGAGGCTACAAGAATATTTGTACCCTCAAGTACTTTTGCTAAAGCGATAAGCTCCTCTTTAGAGTAAACTGCCCCCGTAGGGTTTGAAGGGGTTGTGAGTACCAGCATCTTTGTTTTGGGGGTGATGGCATCTTTAAGCTGTTGCGGTGTAATCTTAAACCCTGTTGTGTCATCGGTTTGAATTTTAACAGTTTTTCCACCACAGTAGCTGACAAGCTCAGGGTAAGTCACCCAGTAAGGAGCTGGAATAATCACTTCGTCACCATCCTCAATGGTTGCACTAAAAAGGTTAAACAAAGAGTGTTTTGCACCATTGTTGACAATAACTTGATTTGATTCATAAGTTAAGTTGTTATCTCTTTGAAGTTTTTCAATAATAGCTTGTTTAAGAGCAGGAACACCATCGACAGCTGTATATTTTGTAAAACCTTTATTGATGGCATCGATAGCTGCATTTTTAATAACCTGCGGTGTGTCAAAATCTGGCTCACCTGCAGAGAAACTCAATATATCTTTCCCTTCGGCTTTGAGATCCTGTGCTAATGCAGTGATTGCCATTGTGATAGACTCAGAAAGCGTATTGATACGTTTTGTTAACATAAAATTTCCTTAAACCCTAGAGGAGGTGAAATAAATTTGATAATTATACTAAAAATATTATCTATTTGGCTTTATTCTTTCATAGATTTAATGAAAGATTCGTATATATGTTCAAGTTCGAGATCTTGTTCAAGTACCTCTTTATTGTCTTTGACAAGTACATGTTCCAATACAGCAACTCTTTTAAGAAGATACTTAAACATCTCCTTGTTAATGTCTGGTAGCATATTGTGCATGAAAGGATCTTTACACCTTCCTTTTTCAATTACATGTGCTGGGATGCCAACAGCGGTGCTGCATGATGGAACAGACTTAACAACAACGGAATTGGCACCGATTTTTGCGTCTCGACCTACCTCTATGTTGCCCAGTACTTTAGCACCAGCACCAATAACTACACCGTCTCGGATCGTAGGGTGGCGCTTACCTTGCACAAGTGAAACACCACCAAGTGTCACCCCTTGATAAATGAGAACATCATCACCGACAACTGTTGTCTCTCCAATCACTACACCTGTCCCATGATCAATAAAAACGCGTCTGCCAATTTTTGCTGCAGGATGGATATCGATGTTTGTTAGCAATTGGCTTATCCCCATGAGGATACGAGCTGTTTTTTTAAAGTTTTTATGGTAAAGTTTGTGTGCCACTCTATACCAAACTATTGCCCAGACACCAGGGTAGTTAAATAAAAAGTCAAGTTTAGAGTTTAGAGCGGGATCGTTTTTGTAGGCATTTGCAAAATCTTCTTTAATTAGTGATAATACACCCATAGATAACCTTACTTTGTAGTCCTTAGATAGCCATTTTGCTTTAAAAATAGTTCTAGTTGTGAAAGTGTATCACTTTTTTCTTTTTGTGTGATAAAAACACTTCTTTTGAGATCTTTTTTAAGTTTGTTTAATATTTCATCTGCATCATACCCAAGATCTTCAAGGACTTCTAAAATATTTTTAGATTCTACCGTATTAGTAACGGTATAGCCCATTTCATCTATTTCAATGGTAAATTCATTAGGGTGAGTAAAGAGGTTGTGTTGCATTCCGAGTGTTTCTTGATAAGCTCCAACATTAAAGAAACCTAAAAAATACTCCTCCTCATCAAGATTAATATCATGCAAATATAATGGTCTTTTCGGATCAAATTCTATCTCCCCGTCACTATCACAGGTGATATCCCAGAGTGAAGCTGCACGAAGCGGTGTAGTGTTAAGATGGTGCAGAGGCATGACCGGAAAATGTTGACCTAATCCCCAGTAATCTGGTAAAGACTGAAAGATCGAAGCGTTGATAAGGTAACGCTCTTGAAGTTTTGACTGCAAAATCTCCAACTCGTTTGTTGGATTGGAAGATTTAAGATAGAGCGCTTTTTTTATGATGTTATGTACGAGGATTTCAGCATTAGATCTGTCTTGAAGATCAATATACCCAAGATCAAAAAGGGTAAAAAGTGACTCTATATGATCGAGTGCATCGTGAAGATATTCTATGCAGTTTGTGTTGTTGAGTAAACGGTTAAGCTCTCTAAGCTCCTCAATGAGTGGTGGATTGCTTCTTTTAAAGTCAAGTAGTTGCTCTTGGTAGTCTTGTGAAAAAAGCTCCAAAACAGGTGCAATAAGAACAGCATGGGATGCTACTACAAATCTCCCGGATTCTGTAAAGATGTTTGGGTGTTTAACACCCTTGGCATCCATAATCTCACCCAAAAGAAAAATAACGGAGCTTGAAAACTCATCGATAGAGTAATTTCTAGAGTTTGCTTTGAGGTGTTGATTGTACTCCACTGCAAGACCACCGCCTATATTGATGTTTTGGAGGGAAGTTGCACCCATCATTCGCAGCTCTGCATAGATATTTCCCGCTTCACGGAGTGCTTTTTTTAAAGGTGCAATATCTGTCATTTGTGAGCCAATATGAAAATGGATCATACTGAGATTCTCAAGGAGCTCAACCTCCTTTAAGAGTCGAACAGCTTCGAGGATCTCTGTTGCTGTGAGGCCAAACTTCGCATCCATCCCTCCGCTTTTTGCCCAGATCCCACTACCGCTACTGTGTAAACGTACGCGTATTCCTATTTTTGGAACTTTAAGAGATGATTTTGCGGCGACATCAATGATTGTTTCAAGCTCGTTAACTCCTTCGATCGTAACAGTTATATCATGACCGCAATGTGCTGCAATAAAGGCTAGAGTGATCATCTCTTCATCTTTAAAGCCGTTGACGATAATGGGTGCATTGTCTCTAATCTGAGTCATAGCAAGAACAAGTTCAGCTTTACTTCCAGCTTCAAGACCATAGTTATATTTTTGTCCCTGTTTTGTTATAGCATTGATAACGGCTGGGTATTGATTGACTTTAAGAGGAAAAACTGCCTGAAAACCTCCTTGGTAGCTATTCTCCTTAATCGCCTTTTCAAAATAGTTGTAAAGCGTCCTGATCTGTTTTTTAATGAGGTGTGGAAATCGCAAAACTATAGGACCTCGTACCCCTTGTGAGCGAATTTCAGTTGTGATTTTATAGAGTGATGGCATCGATTTGTAGTTGAGTTTTATTTCACCATTTTCGATGAGAAAATTTTGATTGGACCAGATATCAATACCAAAGTTTTTCACATATTTCCTTTAGAGGTGTAATTTTGAATCGACATAGCTGAACACATTTTTGTTTAAATACCCACCTGTTTTTAAGAGTGTATCGAGGATATAGAGTGCATTTAAAAATCCTTTATATTGATTGTCTGTTCAGTTTTCATCTCAAGATCTTTGATCCAGATTGTATTGTTTTCAAGCTCATTAGATCCAATGACACAACAAAATCTTGCATGAACCTTATCTGCACCTTTGAGGTGGTTTTTAAGGTTTTTTGGTTTGTATTCGCATGTAACTTTTTTAGTTTGTCGTTTTTGGTGTGCCAGCTTAAGTATAAAATTTACCGCTGCATCATCCATGGCACCGAGATAATACCCGCTACGCTTTTCTTGTGGCATAACGATAAGTTCAAGTAAACGCTCAATTCCCATAGCAAAACCAACTGCAGGAGTAGCTCTTCCATCTAAAAACTCTACAAGTCTGTCATAGCGACCACCACCTGCAATAGCACTTTGGCTTCCTATATTATCACTTACAAATTCAAATGCAGTTTTGGAATAGTAATCAAGACCACGAACAAGATTAGTGTCTGTCTCGTAGGCGATCTCATTGTCATCAAGGATTTGCTTAAGTGTATCAAAATCGCTTTGACACCCCTCGCAAAGAGAGTCTATAAGTTTTGGAGCATTTGCATAAAGTGACTGACATTGTTCATTTTTACAATCAAGCACACGGATCGGGTTGGTAGTTTTTCTCCTCTTACAATCTTCACAAATTTCACTCTCGACACTCTCTATAAAACTTACAAGTGCATCTCTGTACTGAGGCATACAGTTTTGATCACCCAGAGAATTAAGTTGTAGTCTGTAGCCAATCCCAAGCTCTTTAAGGATATCACTCACCATCATGATCATGTTGGCATCTTCATAAACTGAAGCGACCCCAAAACTTTCACACCCAAATTGGTGAAACTGTCTGAGTCTCCCTTTTTGTGGGCGCTCATAGCGAAACATCGCTCCATGGTAAAAATATCTGTGAACACCACCTGCGCGATCAAGCTTATTTTGGATAAAAGCGCGCACTACGCCGGCTGTACCTTCTGGGCGCATACAAACATCGTTACCCCCTTTGTCGGTAAATTGGTACATCTCCTTACCCACAATATCGCTGGACTCACCTACAGAACGTTTAAACAGCGCTGTTTCTTCAAGGATAGGCGTCTCTATAAAATGAAATCCGTAGTTTTTAGCAACTTTTGTTGCTGTTTGGATAAAGTACGTATATCGTTTATACTCCTCATCATTAAGGATGTCGTTCATTCCGCGTAAAGATTTGATCATTGTTTACCTTTCAATATTTTCTATAATTTTTTGTGTAATTTTTTCTCGATCAAGTGTAGCATCTATTGTTACGAGATCGATCTGTAAAATTTTTGCAGCTTCTATGATGCTGTTTTGGATGTTAAGTAAATACTCACTCCCTCTAAGTTCAATGCCATCAAGCTCTTTTCGGGAAAGTCTGTACTCAAGCTCCTTTTTTGTAAGTTGCAGTAAAAAAACCTTGTGGGGGTAGATGGTGTCTGTTGCAAAGTCATTGAAACTTTTTAGCTCCTCTTTGGAGATGCTGTTTTGTACTAACGCGTAAGCAACGCCACTGATTGCACTTCTATCAGAGATAATCATCTTATGTTCAATATTTGGCTTGATCACTTCCGCGATATGTTCCGCACGATCTGCCAAAAAAAGGAGAAATTCTGCTTTTTTACTCTTTGCCTTTGCATCCAAAACAATTTCACGTACCAATACACCAAGATCAGTTCCACCCGGTTCTTTGGTGATCAGTGCATCGCTAAAGTGTTTTGAGAGTGCTTCAATTTGTGTACTTTTGCCGGCTGTATCGATCCCCTCTATTGCAATGTACATCAATTCATCCCTCCAATGATGCTTTGCACCTGTGGTGGCAAAAGATGCTCTGTTTTTCCATGAAACTTAAGAAGGTTGCGAACGATTGATGAACTGACAAAAGCGTGCTTGAGTTTTGGCATGAGATAAACTGTTTCAATGGTGTCATCAAGGGAGTTGTTTAAGTATCCAAGCTGTAGTTCGTACTCAAAATCACTTACGGCTCTTAAACCGCGGATTAAAACTTTTGCATTGAACTCAGAAGCCAGCTCAACGGTTAGATTGTCAAACCCTACAACCTCTACACCATCGAGATGTTGTGTTGCCGCTTTTGCCATCTTTATACGTTCATCAAGTGTAAACATCGGCTTTTTGTCAACTGAAGCTGCAACAGCTACAATCACCGTGCCAAAAAGGTTTCTCGCCCTCTCTATAATGTCGTAATGCCCGTTGGTTATAGGATCAAATGTACCAGGATAAAGTGCTATTTTATTCATGAATGTTGTCTTGCTCCCATCTTTGATAAAGATTGTTTTCGATCCCTAAAAGATCAAACCATTTACCAATCATAAAGTTTTCCATCATCTCTAGATCGTGCTGTTTGGAGTAGTATGCAAGAACCGGTGGTGCTATAACAACGCCAATCATCGCTAGTTTGTGCATATTTTCAAGAGCAATTGGTGAAAAAGGGAGCTCACGAGGTGCTAAAATCAGCCTTTTTTGCTCTTTGATCATAACAGCTGCGCAACGTGTAATGAGATTATCTGCAATACCGTGAGCTATTTTTGCCAAAGTATTCATAGAACAAGGCACTATAAGCATACCATCCACCCCAAAACTACCACTTGCTATAGAAGCTGCTATATCGTTGTTTTGGTGTATAATGATGCCATGTTTTGTCTCTTTTTGTGTTACAGTTTTTGCATGTTCTGTAGCGATAAAATGCTTCTCCACCTCTTGTGGTAATAAATTGACTGTTTTAAGTGCTAGATTGGTTCCACTTGCACCGCTTGCTGCGATTACTATTTTTTTCATTCTATTTCAACTTTACCTTTGGCAATAACTTTTGCTTTTAAAATTTTCCCATCGTTGTTTTGAATCTTTATTATATCGGATAAGCGACCATTTTGTCTTGCTTTTGCAAAAAAAGTTATATCGATAGAGCCATTTTCTAGTGTTGCATGCACGATCGAACCCCTTTTTACAAGGTATAAAGCCTCCACATCTCTTTGGGTCAATAGTGTATCTTTTTTCATTTTATGTTTTGTTTGTAGTGTAGTGCTGTGTAGTTTTTGTAAAGGAGGTGCTCTGAATTTTTGCAGAGAAATTTTTTTCTCATAGGTGTTGATCTGTGAGAGTTCTGCATTGCGTGCCATCTCGTTTTTAGTAAAGTATGCTAGAAGATTTGCATCGATTCTATAATTAAAATAGATCTCTTTGTATCCACTTTTTATTGAAAATATGCCACGATTATTCAGATAAGATCTTTTTTGGAATTTAATTGCAGTGTATTTTGGAAGATGTTGCATAAAACTGCGCGGTTGTACAAAAATATTTTGAATTTCAATATTGATGTAATGGTGTTGATAGTATTGCCCAATTTTCTCTTGTAAAGTAGAAAAGTCAGCAGGGCTTCGTTGTGTAAATTGAGTATAGGGATGTTTTGAAGAGGTTTTGTAGCCATACGAGCCTAAAAGCTCAATCAGCTCCTTTGTTTTAACTCTTTTGATATGTCTTGAATCATTAATATTAAATAGTATTTTATCTTTTTTCGGGCTATTTATTATATCGGAAAGTTTTATTGTAGTTCCGTTGATATAATAATTTTTTTGTAAAATGGTTTGGGAGAAGAGGTTTATTGTGATGAGGATTAAAAACAAAAGTTTTAAAACCATAGCTCATCTTTGTATTAGAGTGGTACCACCGGGCGGACTCGAACCGCCACGCCGAAGCAACGGATTTTGAATCCGTCGTGTCTACCAATTTCACCACGGTGGCTGACTTGAATGTGAAATGATAGTGAGATGTTTCTTAAAAGTAAATAACATCTGGTCGATTATGAGACATGGAACTGTTTTTGCTAAAGTTTTCTAGAACGAATGGAGGTTTGTTGTGCGTGTAACATCAAGTATGTATTACGACAGTATTTATAGTCAAAGCAATTCAAAACTTACTCAAAATCTTTTTGATGTTAACAAGCAGATCTCTTCTGGTCTGAAGATACAATATGCAGGAGACGATATCCGTACTTTTACAGAAACGATGCGGCTAGATAATGAGATCACATCTTTGTCGCAAATTAAAAAAAGTACTGAAAACGGGTATAAAGTCTCCAACCAAACCGATACCATTATGAACGAGTTTAGTACGTTGATGAACCGTTTGCGTACACTTATGCTTCAAGGAGCAAATGATACTCAAGATGAAACTTCAAGAGATGCTATTGCTGCAGAAATGCGTGGTATCGAAAAAAATCTTAGGGGGCTGGCAAACAGCTCTATTAACGGTAAGTTTCTTTTTTCCGGTTCCGCTACAGATGTGAAGCCTATAGATGAGAATGGTATGTATCAAGGAAATGATCAAGCGCTTAATTCACTTATCGGATCAAACAATAAACAGCAAATAAACTTAAGTGGTGCGGAGCTCTTTTTAGGACAAAGCAGTATGGTTAAGCGCCAAATCACAACCAATGTTGTCAATAGTAATTTGCTCCGAAGTTATCCAAACCTTCAAGTCACAGGTCAGGGTGATGATCAGTTGCTGAGTGCATCAAGTACAATGCGTCAATTGATGGGTGATGTTGATGCAACAGTTGACAACACTACGGGTAAATATTTTTTCTATATGCGTGGTGTTAAAAGCGATGGTACAGCTTTTAATAACAAAGTTGTTTTCAAAGAGAGCGACAAAGTAAGCAATCTTCTCGATGAAATTGGCAAGCAGTTTGGTAATACCGGCAATGTGGATGTTGTTCATGTTTCGTTAAATGATAAAGGGCAGATTGTTGTTGAAGACAAACAAAAAGGCTCATCAAAAATCGATTTCCATATAGTTGGAGCGGTTGATTTTAGCGGTGGTAATGGTGCCGATGTAAGCGATATCGATAACCTGGATGGAGGGACAACCGATTTTGATGCCGTAGTAGCTACACCAGGGCTTTTTGTAAAAGAGTTCTTAAAGTCTGGTTTTAATCCCACAAACGGTGCTGCAACAAATATAGAAGGGCTTGTGTATGATCGTGCAGAGTTTAGTGTTGATAGCGTTAATATAACCTCTAATGTTGCACAAGTTGTGAAATTAGACAACTCTTTGGCGAAGTCAAATACAAAACTTTCAGAAGTTTTTGATCTTTCACAAGGAACCCCCGGGACACTCGATGGTACATCATTGACTCTATCGGGAAAAGATGTAAGTGGCAATAGCTATTCTGCCACAATCGATCTAAAAAGCACTGCCAATGGCGGTTCAACATTCACAATTGGCGGCAATACATATAGCATTTTCAATATGGATCCTAATACTCGTAGCGCAACAGATGCAGATGCAGTAACATACCAACAATTGATGGATGTTGTTAATATGGTTGTTACAAATACACTGCCGGCAGGAAATACGGACGCTGACTATGATGCAGCTATAGAGCATTCCAAGGTGCAAGGGGAGACTTACCTTTCCTATGATGGTAAACTCTCTTTTAAAGACCTAACGACCGGAACAACAAAAGCAACCATATCACTCTATGACAGCAATAGTGACAGTTTTGCAGCGGTTGGTTCTACAGGTTCAGCTACCGCTGCAGTAGCATCCTTTAACGCTAATAACAGCTTAATGGTTCGTGATCCAAAAAACGATTTTTTCAAATCGATTGATGAGATAATTACGTCAATGGAGGAGTATAAAAACTATCCAGATGCTTCGAGTTATTCGAAACGCACTATAGGGATACAAAATGCTATTGCTCGCTTAGATGACCTACAAAGCCATGTGCGAAGGATGCATTCCAAAGTTGGTGCACAATCCAATACATTGCGAGACTCCCTGCAGCGAACGACTATTTTAGAAACATCAACAGTGACATTACGATCTTCGATCATCGATACCGATTTGGCAGAAGCTTCTTTGACGCTGCAACAACTTACGCTTAATTACCAAGCGATGCTCTCAACAGTGGGAAGGGTGTCAAAGTTAAGTTTAGTTAACTATTTATAAACATTTTTAGCTATACTGTCTTTTTAAAAAAGATCGGTAAAAAAGGTAGTGAAATTTGAAGGATGCACTGTTTATCGTAGTTTTTGGTGTTTTGGTTTATCTGGGATTTGCAACGATTTTAGGTACGATTTCGTTGATGGGAAGTTTTGGTGAGCGCTTTGCTGCGTTCAATCATCTCTATTTTGGGTATATCTCCTATATTTATCTTTTTGTTTTGCTTTATCCCCTCTACAAGTTTTATAAAAAAACTTCGTTTGATATGAGAATACTTGAGTTGAGTATCGCATCTTTTTTGATTTTCTTCTCCTTTCTTTTAGTGCAGGCTTTACTCGTTGCTAATCAATTTCGTGGTAAGTTTGCTGCTGATTTTGCCGACTACCTTACACCCTATATAGGTGTATTTGGTTTGTGGGTGTTTTGGTTTATAATCTTTACAGTATCCCTTGTGATTATTTTTGATAAGACGACAACAGAACTTTTAGCAACATTTTTTCAAAAGATGCCGACAATCACCGGTGTTAAGCAGTCAAATGAGCATAACAATGTTGCTGCAGAAGAAGCAGAAACGACAGATGATATTGAGGTGCAGCCAGAGGATGAGCAGGGGGCGTCTTTTGAAACCGATATGGTTGATGTTGCCAAAGAGGAATTGGATGAACCGGCGTATCTGCGTCAAAAAGATAACAAGGAGCTTAAAGATCAAAAAAATACCTTGATTATTGATGAGCTCGAAGAAAACAAAAAGCTTTTAGCCGATATTGAGATTGGCAAAACCGAAAAACCAAAAAATTTTAAACTTCCATCGGTCAATTTCTTGCAAAAACCAAAAAAATCTGCCAAATCGGTTGACGAGAGTGAACTTGATGAAAAGATTAAGTTCTTAATTGAAAAACTTGCTCATTTTAAGATCGAGGGGGATGTAGTAAGAACTTATGCGGGTCCTGTTGTTTCAACTTTTGAGTTTAAACCGGCTGCCAATGTTAAGGTGAGTAAGATTCTAAACTTGCAAGACGATCTTGCCATGGCGCTCTCAGCCGAGACGATCCGTATCCAAGCACCGATCCCCGGTAAAGATGTTGTGGGGATCGAGATACCAAATGAGCATGTCGCTACAATCTATCTTAGAGAATTGCTTGAGGATAGACTGTTTCAAAACTCATCATCCCCGCTGACTATCGCTTTAGGCAAAGATATTGTCGGCAAGCCGTTTGTAACAGATCTGAAAAAACTCCCACACCTGCTGATTGCTGGAACGACTGGAAGCGGTAAGAGTGTAGGGATTAATGCGATGATCCTTTCGCTGCTATACAAAAACTCACCCGATCAACTAAGGCTTTTAATGATCGATCCAAAGATGTTGGAGTTTTCCATTTACAATGATATTCCCCATCTTTTGACACCGGTGATCACCAAACCCAAACAAGCTATCGCAGCACTGAGCAATATGGTTGGTGAGATGGAGCGCCGTTATGCTGCTATGGCAGATACGCGCACAAAAAATATAGAAAACTATAACGAAAAAGCAAACAAAGAGGGGTATGAACCTTTTCCTTATATTGTCGTTATTATTGATGAGTTGGCAGATTTAATGATGACAAGCGGTAAAGATGTTGAACACTCTATTGCTAGACTCGCACAGATGGCAAGAGCATCGGGTATACACTTAGTGGTAGCAACACAAAGACCTTCAGTGGATGTTGTCACAGGGCTTATTAAAGCAAACCTTCCATCACGAATATCCTATAGAGTGGGGCAGAAAGTTGATTCTAAAATTATCTTAGATCAAATGGGTGCTGAGTCACTTCTTGGGCGTGGTGATATGCTTTTTACTCCTCCGGGTGCTACAGGACTTGTAAGACTTCATGCCCCTTGGAGCACAGAAGAGGAGATAGAAAAAATTGTTGATTTTATCAAGTCGCAAAGAGAGCCAAACTATGACAAAAGCTTTTTGGTTGAAGAGAGTGCAGAATCTTCCGCAAGAGATGAGACATTTGAAGAGCTTGACCCACTGTTTGAAGAAGCAAAAAGTGTCATTTTAAACGATAGAAAAACCTCTATATCCTATTTACAGCGAAAACTACAGATAGGTTACAACCGCTCAGCAAGAGTGATAGAGCAGCTCGAGCAAGAGGGGGTTTTGAGTGCCCCTAATGCAAAAGGGATAAGAGAGATCCTTTGAGAGAGAAAAATCAAGACAAGCCTGCATCCTTGGAAGTTATGCAAGAAACATTTCCAAAGATTGAGACTACCCGTTGGTATCAAGAGCAGTTGTTATATGTACCAAATTGTTAGATGCAATTGTATCTTGTAGATTTGATTTATAAAATATAAATGATTTTTTAGATACAAT
>VCAY01000002.1:0-44804 GCA_013607635.1 Campylobacterota bacterium | reverse complement strand
TAGTAAAAATTAAGCGATTTAAAAATGACAGCAAAAATAAAAACATTATTTACTAAACAATATCAGCCATTCATTAAATGGGTAGGTGGAAAGAGAGGTTTATTAGAGCAAATTTTACCACTATTTCCGAAAAAATTTAACAGCTATTATGAGCCTTTTATTGGTGGCGGTGCAGTTTTTTTTGAACTTTTTTCAAAAGGAATACTTAAAAATAAAAAAGTAATACTTTCAGATATAAATAGTGAATTGGTTGACACTTATAACATTATCAAAAATAATCCTTTTGAACTAATTGCTAAACTTGAAAAGTATAAAGAGCAACATTCTAAGGAGTTTTATTATCAAATAAGAGAACTTGATAGAAAAAAAGATTATAAAAATTTATCAAGTCTTGAAAAAGCAACGAGATTTATATACTTAAATAAAACTTGCTTTAATGGACTTTATCGTGTAAATAAAAAAGGATACTTTAATACTCCAATGGGAAGTTATAAAAATCCAAATATAGCTGATCGTGATGTGATTTTAAGTGCAAGTGAAGCTTTACAAAATGTTACTATCAAACATCAATCTTTTAAAGAAGTTTTAAAAGAAGCAAAAAAAGATGATTTGGTTTATTTTGACCCGCCATACTATCCATTAAATGATACTTCAAATTTTACTTCATACGATAGTAACTGTTTTTTAGAAGATGAGCAGTTTGAACTTTTTGAAGTATTTGATAAGTTATCAGATATGGGTGTCAAGATAATTCAAAGCAATTCTGATACAAAATTTATTAAAGATTTGTATAAAAATTATGATATAAAAATTGTTAATGCAAATAGATTTATTAATAGTAAAAGTAATGGACGAGGAAAGATTACAGAAGTTTTAATAAGGAGTAGAGAGTGGTAAAAGGTGGAATTGGTGGAAGCAATACACAAACTGGCATTTATTTTGAAGGTGTGGTGGATATAGTTACATACTTAAATGATAAAGTTAAAGGATATTCTTGTATTGCTAAACCATTAAACCAGAAAAAACAAACAATGGGCTTTAACATCTACTATCAAGGACAATTAGTAGCGGAATCTTTTAAAAAGCATGAATTATACAGATATTTAGAGACTGTAGGTATTGATTGGAAAAAAATATTATCTAAAAAACTGTTACCTGATGATGCAATTTATGTAATAAGCAACAATACAGTATTTATTATAGAAGTAAAATACCAAGAAGTTGCTGGAAGTGTTGATGAAAAATTACAAACATGTGGATTTAAATTGAGTCAATATAAAAGATTATTTGCACCACTTAATCACAATGTGGAATATATCTACATTTTAAATGATTGGTTTAGAAAATCAGAATACAAAGATACATTGGACTATATAATTTATATGAATTGTAGATATTATTTTGAATATTTACCATTACACGAAATTGGTTTGCCAGTTCCAACATAATTAAGGATAAATAACATGTCAAAAGGAAAAATAACACTACCTCATACTTGTCTAAAATGTAAAAAAGTAATTGCAACTACATATCAAGAACTTGATAATAAATTTGGCTTTAGAAACATGAATAAAAATTCTATGAGAAATCAAAGCTGGTGCAGAGAGTGCAGAAAAAAATCAAGCAAAAAATAAAAAAACTAAATCCAGATAATTTTGAACAAGAGTGTACAACAGTTTGGAGCTTTACTCGTAGAGGTAAGTGGGCTACACATAATAGCAAATATAGAGGTAATTGGGCACCAGAAGTTGTAAGGAATTTAATTTTACGATATTCAAAAGAGGGTGATTTTTTACTTGATCCAATGGTAGGTGGTGGGACAACTGCAATAGAGTGCAAACTTTTAAATAGAAATTTATTGGCTCTTGATATAAATCCAGAAGCAATAGAGCTTACAAAAGAAGTGATAAATTTTGAGAGTAAATATAATCCTAAAATAAAAGTTGAGTTAAATGATAGTAGAAAATTATCAATGTTAAAAGATAAAAGTATAGATTTTATACTTAATCATCCACCATATGCAGATATTATAAAATATAGCAATAAACAAATAGACGAAGATTTATCAAATATTCATGATTTAGATAAATTTTGCGACGAAATGGAAAAGGTTGCATATGAGTTTTATAGAGTATTAAAAAATGATTGTTATTGTGCAGTTTTAATTGGAGATACAAGAAGAAACAAAATGTATCAACCATTAGCTTTTAAAGTTATGGAACGATTTTTAAAAATTGGATTTGAATTAAAAGAAGATATAATAAAACATCAACACAATTGTAAAGCAACGGTTTTTTGGGTAAATAAAAGTAAAGAGTATAATTTTTTATTAATTATGCATGAGCATTTACTTGTATTTAGAAAGTAAATCATCTAATAAATCCTTGCACCAAACAGGCAAACCTGTCGGTGAAGTCAGACGGTAGGTTTGCACAGCAATATGTTACGAAAATAAACATATTTTTTAAAAAAACTTTTTTAGTGTATCGTTTTGTAACATATTCCTGTTTGGTAATTTTTTATTGGCTATAATACTCAAAATTTTACCAAACAGGAAAGAAAATGGGTTTTAGAGAAGAATATGCTGCTCATGTAGCTGAAAGAGAAGCGCTTGGCGTTCCTCCATTACCGCTTACAGTTGCTCAGACTGAGGAAGTTATCGAGTTTATCAAAACTGGTGAATATGTTGAAGAGATGCTTGAACTTCTAGAGAATCGTGTTTCTCCGGGTGTTGATGATGCTGCTTATGTAAAAGCTGCATTTTTAAATGAGATCGCTTCTGAAGAGCACCGTGTTGCTGCTATAGCTCCGCAGAAGGCTGTAGAGATGCTAGGAAAAATGCTAGGTGGATACAATGTAAAACCACTTGTCAATGCTCTTAGTTCAAAAAACGAGAAGGTTGTTGCTGCTGCTGTAAAAGCACTTTCCCATACACTTCTTGTATATGATGCATTTAATGATGTAGAAGAGTTGCACAAAGCTGGTAATGCTGCTGCAACTGAGGTTATGACTTCATGGGCTAAGGGTGAGTGGTTCACTTCTAAGCCGGCACTTGATGAAAAGATCACAGTGACAGTTTTCAAAGTTCCTGGTGAGACAAATACAGATGATCTTTCACCTGCATCAGAAGCGTTTACTCGTTCAGACATTCCACTTCATGCAAACTCTATGCTTGCTGCAAAAATGGAAGACCCTATTGGAACAATCAACAAACTTAAAGAGCTTGGCAACCCTGTAGCTTATGTTGGTGATGTTGTTGGTACAGGAAGTTCAAGAAAATCTGGTGTTAACTCAGTACAGTGGCACATGGGTGAAGATATCCCAGGTGTTCCAAACAAAAGAACCGGTGGTGTGGTTATTGGTGGTATTATTGCCCCTATTTTCTTTGCTACATGTGAGGACTCTGGTGCGCTTCCACTAGAGATGGATGTTACATGTATGCAAACGGGTGATGTGATCGATATCTACCCATATAAAGGTGAAGCGCATAAAAACGGTGAGTGTATCGCAACTTTCAAACTTCGCCCAAATACAATCACAGATGAAGTTCGCGCAGGTGGTCGTATTCCACTGATTATCGGTCGTGGTTTAACCTCTAAAGCTCGCAGTGTTCTTGGGATGGGTTCAAGCGATCTTTTCTTGGCACCTGAGCAACCGGCGGATAATGGCAAAGGTTATACACTAGCGCAAAAAATGGTAGGTAAAGCTTGTGGGCTAGAGGGTGTTCGCCCAGGTATGTACTGTGAGCCACAGATGAGTACAGTTGGTTCTCAAGATACAACCGGTCCAATGACTCGTGATGAGATCAAAGAGCTTGCGGCTCTTGGATTTAATGCTGATCTTGTATTGCAATCTTTCTGTCATACAGCAGCATATCCAAAACCATCTGATGTTACAATGCACCACACATTGCCAGACTTTATCTCTATGAGAAGTGGTATTGCACTTCGCCCGGGTGATGGAGTTATCCACTCTTGGCTTAACAGAATGGTTCTTCCAGATACTGTAGGAACAGGTGCAGATTCACATACACGTTTT
Organism: Campylobacterota bacterium; assembly: GCA_013607635.1. Taxonomy (GTDB): domain Bacteria; phylum Campylobacterota; class Campylobacteria; order Campylobacterales; family Sulfurimonadaceae; genus Sulfurimonas. The sequence continues at coordinate 40,766 of VCAY01000002.1, read as the reverse complement.
CCTATTGGAATCAGCTTCCCTGGTGGTTCTGGTATTGTTGCATTTGCTGCAGTAACCGGTTCTATGCCACTTACTATGCCGGAGTCTGTTCTTGTAAGATTTAAAGGTGAGATGCAGCCGGGTATCACTTTGCGTGATCTTGTCAATGCGATCCCACACCAAGCGATCAAGGATGGTTTGCTTACTGTTGAGAAAAAAGGTAAGAAAAACATCTTCGCTGGTCGTATCTTGGAGATCGAGGGTCTTCCACATCTTAAAGCTGAGCAGGCGTTTGAGCTTTCTGATGCCTCTGCAGAGCGTTCAGCTGCTGCTTGTACAGTGAGACTTGATACAGAACCGGTGATTGAGTACCTTAAATCAAACATCGTTTTGCTTCAATCTATGATCGATGCTGGATATGAAGATCACAGAACACTAGCGCGCCGTATCGCAAAAATGGAAGAGTGGTTGAAAAACCCTGAGCTTATGGAACCGGATGCTGATGCTGAATATGCTGCGGTTATCGAGATCGATCTTAACGAGATCACAGAGCCAATCCTTGCGTGTCCAAACGATCCGGATGATGTTGCAACACTTTCAGAAGTGCTTGCTTCTAATCGCCCAACAAAAATTGATGAAGTATTTGTTGGTTCTTGTATGACAAATATCGGTCACTACCGTGCACTTGGTGAAGTACTCAAAGGTGAAGGTGCTGTTCCAACACGTCTGTGGGTATGTCCTCCAACAAAAATGGATGAAAAACAGCTTACACAAGAGGGTTACTACGCTCTCTTTGGTGCAGCTGGTGCGAGAACTGAGATCCCTGGATGTTCTTTATGTATGGGTAACCAAGCACGTGTTGCAGATAATGCGATTGTTTTCTCAACTTCAACACGTAACTTTGATAACCGTTTAGGTAAAGGTGCGCAGGTGTATCTTGGTTCTGCTGAGCTGGCTGCTGTATGTGCGCTTCTTGGTAAAATCCCTACAAAAGAGGAGTATCTTGAACTTACGAAGAAAATCATAGGTAAAGAGGGTGATATCTACAAATATCTTAACTTTAACCTTATCCCAGACTACAAACTGGCATAGTTTGTAGTTTCTTGACTGGAAGTTTTTTAACTTCTAGTCGTTGATAATATCAAACTCTTGCGGTATAGCCGGAGTAAACTGCTTAAAATCTACTTTTTTATTCACTTTTTGATCATGAAAAAGTATCTGCACTCTGTTTTCAAACTCATCTGTGTAAACGATCGAGACAATTTTTAAGCCCTCTGTTTTGATGAAGTATTTGGTCTGAAGATAATCTGCAACATAAAGATCTTTTTTGATCTCTTTTGCTTGTTGCAGCAGTGAAAAAAAATCCAGATTACTCTGGATTTTTTTGATGATAGCTTGCTCGAGTTCAGGCTCTACGATAACGACTTTATCTTTGGAAACATAAACGGTTTTGTTGATTGGATTGTTGTATTTCCACATTGCAAAACTTGGTGCGGAGGTGATCACATTGCCTTTGTAGGTGATTTTTTTATTTTGTTCGTCAATAATTATTTGCTCAAAATTTGCTTGAAAAGTTACAAGTTTTGTTATATCTGCACTTATGATGCTGCTTAATCCGAAGCAGAGTGCTAAGAGGGTTTTTTTCATCTTTTTCCTTTGTATGATTGTGTTTATGATTATATCCTATCGGTGGTTTATACTTTCTGTAAACTTTTCTGTGATAGAATTATAGCAATTTCCTATCACTATATAGTAAATTATATAGTTGATTATATAAGGTTGCAAATGCTACAGGCATTATTAGGTAAGGTATTTGGCACTGCCAACGATAGAGAGCTAAAAAGATATAAAAAACGTGTTCATGCGATCAATGCGCTTGAAAGCAAGTATGCGTCATTAAGCGATGAAGAGTTGCAAGAGGCATTTGGTGCACTTAAGCAGAGTGTTTTATCGGGTGAGAAGAGCTTAGAAGATCTCCTTGAGGATTCCTTTGCGATAACAAGAGAAGCTTCAAAGCGTGTCCTTGGTATGAGGCACTTTGATGTGCAACTCATAGGTGGTATGGTGTTGCATGATGGCAAAATTGCCGAGATGAAAACAGGTGAGGGTAAAACGCTTGTTGCAACATTGCCGATTGTGCTTAATGCAATGGAGGGCAAAGGGGTACACCTTGTAACTGTGAATGACTATCTTGCGAAACGTGATGCGACAGAGATGGGTAAGCTGTATGAGTTTTTAGGTCTGAGTGTTGGAACGATTTTGGAAGATATGCATGACCCTGTGCAAAAAAGGGAAGCTTATAGTGCTGATATAACCTATGGAACCAATAATGAGTTTGGTTTTGACTACCTTAGAGACAATATGAGCTATTCCAAAGAGCATCAAGTGCAACGTGGGCATAATTTTGTTGTAATCGATGAAGTGGATTCTATTTTGATAGATGAGGCAAGGACTCCGCTTATTATCTCCGGACCTACTAACAAAAAGATGCAAGACTACGTGCGTGCGAATGATGTTGCGCTTAAGATGGAAAAAGAGACCCACTTTACAGTTGATGAAAAAGATCGCGTTGTACTTTTAACAGAGGAGGGGATCACAAAAGCTGAGGAACTTTTTGGTGTGGAAAACCTCTATAATGTTGAGAACTCCGTTTTGCCACATGTGCTTGATCAGGCACTCAAAGCAAACTATCTGTTTGAAAAAGATGTTGATTATGTTGTTAAAGACAACGAAGTGGTTATTGTAGATGAGTTTACAGGACGACTTAGCGAAGGTCGCCGTTTCTCCGAAGGACTGCATCAAGCTTTAGAGGCAAAAGAGGGTGTGCATATTCAAGAAGAAACACAAACACTCGCCGATATTACATTTCAAAACTATTTTAGAATGTATAATAAACTCTCAGGGATGACCGGTACTGCTGAAACAGAAGCGACGGAACTGTCACAAATTTACAACTTAGATGTTGTGAGCATCCCGACAAATATTCCGGTGGCAAGAAAAGATTTAAATGACCTTATCTATAAAACAGAGCAAGAGAAATTTGATGCGGTGATTACCAAGATTAAAGAGCTCAATAAAAAAGGGCAACCGATCCTTATAGGAACAGCTTCTATTGAAAAATCTGAAGTGCTTCATACTTTATTGAAAAAAGAGAAAATTGCCCACACGGTTTTAAATGCTAAAAACCATGAACAAGAGGGTGAGATCATTAAAGATGCCGGTGCTAAAGGGGCAGTAACAATTGCAACCAATATGGCAGGTCGCGGTGTTGATATTAAGATTGATGAAGAGGTTAAAGCGCTTGGTGGTCTGTATATCATAGGTACGGAGCGTCATGAGAACCGCCGTATTGATAACCAGCTTCGTGGTCGTTCAGGTCGTCAGGGTGATCCGGGAACGACACAGTTTTATCTCTCGTTAGAAGATAATCTACTGCGTATTTTTGGAAGCGATAAGATCAAGTCGATCATGGAGAGACTTGGTGTTGAAGATGGCGAGTATATTGAGTCAAAAATGGTGACACGTGCCGTTGAGAAAGCACAGAAAAAAGTTGAAACAATGCACTATGAGGGGCGTAAACATATCTTAGAGTATGATGATGTTGCCAACGAACAGAGAAAGATTATCTACAAGTTCAGAAACCAACTTCTTGATAAAGAGTATGATATTGCTACGAAAATCGATGAGATACGCGAAGAGTATGTTGCACACATTTTAAGTCTTTGTGGTATCTTTGAAGAGCTTTCAAGTGAGGATTTTAACAGAGAAAAACTTTCTGAATTACTTCAAGAGGAGGTTAACTTTACCATTGATGCTTTAGAGCTAAACGGTTTAGAGTATGAAGATCTTTACAATAAAGTGCTCGATACACTGAAAAATGATTATGAGCAAAAGATCCAAGTACTTGATGATGCAACAAGACACGAGGTTGAAAGAGAGCTGTATCTGCGTGAGCTAGATAATGCGTGGCGCGATCATCTTTATGCTATGGATGGGATGAAAACAGGTATCCGTTTGCGAGCATACAACCAAAAAGATCCTCTTGTAGAATATAAAAAAGAGGCATATAACCTTTTTACGGAACTGACGCAAACCATTAAGTTTAATACTATTAAAACGCTGCAAATGATTCAGTTTAGAGTAGAGTCTGCAGAGGAGGAAGCTGCAAGAGTTGCTGAGGAGCTTGCACAAAGACAAAAAGAGCAAGATGCACTGATGCAGCTAAATCTCTTAAGCGATTCAGAACAAGAGGCGCCAAAACAGAAAAAAGTTGCCAGAAATGATCCTTGTCCATGTGGAAGTGGGAAGAAATACAAGCAATGTTGCGGTAAAAGCGGCCCTAAAAAAGGTGTATTCGCCTCTTGAAAAAAAATCTTGTAAAGTATTTGGTTGGGAAGTTTTTACGCTTTGATAAGGAGCAGCCTTTTATCTTTATCTCGGCACTTCTTGCCTTTTTAGGTATTACACTTGGTGTGATGGTGTTGCTGATCGCTATGGCGCTGATGAACGGCTTTGATAATGAGTTTAAAAAGAAGCTCACTATCATGAACTATCCTTTGACTGTATTACCGAGGTTCTATGGTGCAGTTAATCAAGATCTTTTGATCGATCTTGAAACAAAATTTCCCTATCTAAAATTTAGCCCCTATGTGCAGTCAGCTGTAATATCAAAAGGTGGAACGCAACTTGAAGGTGGCTACATTTTTGGTGTCAATTTTGAAGATGAAGCCGGTGTTAATGAGGTGATGCGCCAAGCGATCGAAGGAAAACAGTTTAAAAAGTTTGATGTGATCATTGGTAAAACTCTCAAAGAGGAGTTTATGTTAACGCACCATGACAAACTGATCTATATTTTTACCAATGTGGAACCTGGGGGGCTTAGTGTAACTCCAAAGATTAAACGTTTTCGCGTGCAAAGTAGTTTTGATTCCGGCCTTTCAGCGTACGATAAGGCATATCACTATACCTCCTTGCAGGCATTACAGACTATTTTGCATATACCAAGTGATGTGTACGATGGGATCCACATCTATACAAAAAACCCAAGAGAAGATATTGTAAAAATTCAGGAGCAATTACCTAGAAGTGTGGGTATCAAAGGTTGGTGGCAGGATAATGTCAATTTCTTTGCTGCTTTGGAGATGGAAAAGAGCTCTTTGTTTATTGTGTTGATGCTTATTATCCTTATAGCTGCGATCAATATCATCTCTTCACTGCTTATGACGGTGATGAACAGACGCGCAGAGATCGCTTTGTTACTCTCTTTGGGGGCAACAACAATGGAGATTAAAAAGATTTTCCTTTATTTGGGGATTATTATCGGTCTTGCAGGGATAGCTGCTGGGGTGTTTTTGGGTCTTAGTGGAATTTGGGCATTAAGTACATTTGATATTATAAATCTACCAAAAGATGTTTATCCAACCTCTACTTTACCATTAGATCTAGATTTACTAGATTTTGTGATGATTGTTTGTGGTGCATTTTTTATTGTAATACTTTCTGCTTACTATCCGGCAAAAAAAGCAAGCGAGGTGGATATATTAACAGTTTTAAGGAACGAGTAGCTACTTTTTAAAGATTTTTAGAGGAAGTTGCAGTGTTCTTTTGATGATGTTTAGTGGAGCAACAACAACCTCTTTGGCTATTTGTGATTGAACCTCAGGATTGGTAAGTTTACCTGTAATATGAAGCGTTGTTACTACTGTTTGTCCATCAAAAAGAATATAACCAACGAGTGGTATTTTTGAGGCACTGCTGCCAATGTTGGTTTTAAGGGTCATATCCATATTGATGGAATCTTTGTGTGTATCTGCAACCCCTTTTGCTAAGATTTTAAGCTCCTTTGATCCCACATACAAATCGCTGATATGGTATTGGCTTTTATTGCAATCAAACTTCATGTAGGCATTGGAGACATCTAAGCCGTTTTTGCTGTACTGTGGGACTGAGAAAGTAAGTAATGCTGGAACAGTATTAACAAATGCAAATACGTTGTTGATAACAGTATAGTTAAGCATTTTGGTGTTTTTAATCAAGATAATACCACTAAAGTTTTCTAAAGAACCTTGTATATTGAAATCAAGTTGTCCATTTTTAAATTTTGTAAATTTAAAAAGACTACTCATAAAGGTATCGGAGAAGTTGTGACCATAAATATGAAATTGGTTCTTTTCAAGTTTGAAGCCGGCTTTGCCACTTTTGTGTTGTAATTGTGCTGTAAGAACTTTATTAGCATATTGGATATGTGTAATGTCTGAATTTGTATATCTTGCATCGCCAAGGGCAATATTGGAATTGAGTGTAGTTACTTTGATCGTTGGTGGTGTTATCTCTTCTTTTGTGACTGTTGCTTTGTTTATATCGTTGATAAGCCTAATAGTTTCAGGCAAAGATATATCAATATTTTTTGCTTTTATATTGACTGTATCATTGATAACTGCTTTTACGTCATGACCAATATGAACAATCACATTTTTATTCGTATCTATTTTGCCATGAACTTTGTAGCTTGTCAGCGCTTTATTGTTTTTCATCAAGATTTGATAAGGGTAGTTGATTGTGCCTAAAAATCTTATGCTTTTGCTTGTATTATTTTTGTATATTTTTAATTCTCCGTTATTGATGCGATAGATTTGCAGTAATGGTGAATCTTTATAAAGTTTATGAAGATCCTTGAAGATTAAGCTCCATTGTTGCGGCGTCAACTCAAAAGAGAGTTTATCTCTTTTAGATGATAGATAAAAGGTATTGTTGTTGTTTGAATATGCCTCAAGAGAAAACTTCTTTTTTTTATAAAGAGTATTTTTATTACTTGGATTTTTGATGATAAGATTGTAGAGATCGATGTATGCACGTTTTGAAACAAGATTGTAGTTAAATTCCATCTCGCCTTGCATAAAATTACCAAGATATATTTTAGGTTGGGCATTGGTGTAGATTCTGTTGTTAAAAAGTGTCAATGCAAGCTCTTCAACAATAACGTCGGTATCCATAATATTGAGATATAAGTCTTTATCTGTTGATATCTTTAAGCCATCCGAAGGTGTATAAGCAAGGTGTATTTGGGTATTTGATTGATCTGTTTTAATTTTATTATAGGAAAAATTGAGCAGATCGATATTAAACTGTGCGTGCGTTTTGTTCAGATCAACTTGACCTGTAATATACCCATTAGCAATATTTTTAACACTAAACATTGTAGTAGGAATGCTAAACATTAACTTGGTGATATCAAGTGGCGTATCGATTGCATCAAGTGAGATAAAAAGGCCGTTTTGTTGCCATTTTGTAGGCTTTATTTTAAGTGTATTATGTTTCGGGTTTATATTGTAGCGTACATGCAAAGGTGTGTTTAGTAGTTTGAGTGTATCGTTGGGGCGAAGCTTTGTGATATTGAAGTCGATAAAACCTTTGGATGTTTTGGTATCTAGCTGCATTGTTGCATTGGTCTTGAGAATGTCCTTGTAACTGATCAACATATTGTTGATTTTGAGATTGTAATTGTTTAATGCAACCTGTAAGTCTTTTGTATCAAAATCGAGACCAAGATAGTGAAAAGTCCCTTGTTTAGCGGTAAATTTCCCTTGGACATTAACATTGAGTGTTTGGAAGGTGACTGCTAGTTTGAGATCACATTTTGTTTTACCGCTTTTTTGATAAAGAGGAAGGTTGATGCCGTAAGTTTTTAAGATGTGAAGAATATCATCGTTAAGTTTGGCAGTAAAATCCAAAAAAAGAGTTAAAACCTGTTTTTTAAGATTGGAAAAGTCTATCTTGAGCCAGCTTTTATCTGTTGCAAAACCATAGGAGTATCCATTATGTGGACGAATATATAAAACACCATCCTTAAACTCCAAAGCAGTATAATCTGTTTGAACCCCTTCGATCTTTGGATGGTAGGTGTAGGTAAGATTGTTGAGTTTTGCTGTTATGTGTAGTGATTTGTATGCATCGGCAAGGTTGTTAATCTTGGCAGTTCCGGTAAACGATTCTAAGGTTAGTGAATCTGCCTTGATTGCATCATAAACCCAATAGTTCGCAGCATCAGGCAAAGGAAACAAAGAGATAATATATTTTGGATCGGCAATATTATTATGAGAAAGTAGAGTGTAGTCTATTTTATTCGTTGTAGAACGCATAAAAAACGTTAGATTTGCATCATTATTGATTGTAACATCTATTTTTTCATGGGTATTTAAAGAGAAAAGATCAATATATCCATCCCCGCTTATAAAAATCTTTTGTTGTGGGAGCGATAGTTTTTTTATCGCTACAGCAAGATAAGAGTTGTGGTTTGTAAAAGTTGCTTGTAGCTGTAGATGGGGATTGTTAAGGGAAAATTCTCCTCCATCTTTCATGTTGTAAAATAAAGAGCCTTTATAATTATTCCAAAAAATATGTTCTATATTGAGTGTTTCAAAAAGCTTAAAAGCACTGTAAAGGTATTTAGCTTTTTTTTGTAGTGAAATAGAACTTGAAGTTGTTGTTTTATTTGGCTGTACATGAAGTTGCGCAGCTGTTACGTGTAGTCTTGTGTTTAACTTAATAGCAAGCTTTTTGAAGTGAAAATTTGACACAGAGAGATCTTCAATATATAATCCCTCTTGAAGAATATAAAAAAGAGATGTTAAAGATAAAAAAATGAACAGAAAAAAGCTTACAATCGCTGCGTGGATTTTGGATATGGTGCTGATAATTATTTTATCTTTCATATACTACCTAAATAAGCCTATAAAAACCCCGCAAGTGCTCTTTATACCTCAAGGATCTATTAATCAAATTATAGCACAATTGCAAAAAAATGGTTATGATGTCGGTAAACTTGATTCTTTGGTTTTACGCTTCATTGGTTCGCCTCAAAGTGGCTGGATAGATCTCTCCCAAACACTTCTAACAAAAGCAGACTTTTTATACAGACTTACAACTGCCAAGGCAGCCTTGAGAGATATCACGCTTATCCCCGGTGAAACAACGTATGTTTTTTTGCAAGAAGTTGCTACACAAACGGGGCTTGATTTCGAGAAGCTTTATGGTGAATTTTTGCAATACTCCCCTTTGCCAGAAGGTATGTTAGTGCCAAATACCTATAAAATCCCCCTTGGAATTACAGAAAAAGAGCTTATAATATTGCTTCTGGAAGTTTCAAAAAAAGAGATGCGTCAACTTTCGATGAAAATCTTTGGTAGCTACAATGAGAAAAAATGGTTTCATTATCTTGTGGTAGCTTCCATTATTCAAAAAGAGTCAGCTAACAACAAAGAGATGCTATTGGTGAGTTCTGTGATCTATAATCGACTTAAAAAAGGGATGAAGCTTCAAATGGATGGCACACTTAATTATGGTAAATACTCCCATCAGCGTGTAACTCCTAAGCGTATAAGAAACGATGTTTCTTTGTTTAATACCTATAAACACAAGGGTGTTCCAAAAATTCCCATCTGCAATGTCGGCATTGAGGCGATAAGAGCTGCAATATTTCCTGCAAAAACTAACTATCTCTATTTTATGCGATCCAAAAAGGGGACACACGATTTTACATGTAACTATTCTACACATTTAAAGAATATACGAAATGCTACAAAATGAAACATTTTAAAAAATAAGAAAAATGTTTTTATGATCGTTAGGCAAATTATTCGTGTTAGTGTTATGATTAATCTTGTAAAAATCATGAAGCCGTAACCAAAGAAGGTTATCATGGAAGGTTATCGTGATACTAAAATTTATCAAGAGGACACAATATGTCAAAAATTGTATGGTCAAAGATTGATGAAGCTCCGGCTTTAGCAACATATTCACTTTTACCTATTGTTAATGCTTTTGCAAAAGAAGCGGGTGTAGAAGTTGTAACGAGCGATATCTCTCTAGCAGGTAGAGTTTTAGCGAGCCAGGGTCTTGCTGAGGACAACCTTTCTAAATTGGGTGAATTGGTACAAAAGGCAGAAGCAAACATTATTAAACTTCCAAATATTTCTGCTTCAGTTGGGCAGCTTAAAGATTGTATCGCGGAACTCCAGTCTCAAGGGTATGATATTCCTGATTATCCTGAAAATCCTGCAAATGATGAAGAGAAAGCTATCCAAGCAAAATACAGCGTTTGTCTTGGTTCTGCTGTTAACCCTGTTCTTCGTGAGGGTAACTCTGACAGACGTGCTGCAAAAGCGGTAAAAAAATATGCGCAAACACATCCACACAGACTTAAACCGTTTACCCAAAATTCACAAGCTGCCGTAGCACACATGAATGGTGACGGTGACTTTTATGGCAATGAAAAAGCTGTAACGATTGATAAAGCACAAAAAGTTACTATCGCTTTAAATGGTAAAGAGCTTAAAACTATCGATGCACTTGACGGTGAAATTCTTGACGGTGCATTCATGTCTGTAGCAAAACTAAGAGAGTTTATCCAAAAAACTATTGATGAAGCAAAAGCCAAAGGTCTTATCTGGTCTATCCACCTAAAGGCTACCATGATGAAAGTAAGTGACCCTATCATGTTTGGTCATGCTTTTGAGGTGTTCTTTAAAGATGTGTTTGAAAAATATGCTGATGTTTTCAAAGAGGTGGGAGTAAACCCTAACTTCGGTATGAGTGATCTTGAGAAAAAAATCGCCGGGCACGCAAAAGAGGCTGAGATCAAAGCGGCATTCCAAGCTGTTGTAGATGCAGATGCTCCAAAAATCGCGATGGTTGATTCTGACAAGGGTACGACTAACTTCAATGCACCAAATGATGTGATTGTTGATGCTTCTATGCCTGTTGTTGTTCGTGAAGGTGGTAAGCAGTGGGACAGAACTGGTGCTGCACTTGAAACATTGGCGATTGTTCCTGACGCATCGTACGGTAAATTTTATGAAGAGATGGTTAATGATTGTGTAAAACATGGTCAATACGATGTGACAACTATGGGAACGATGCAAAATATCGGTCTTATGGCACAAAAAGCTGAAGAATATGGTTCACATCCAACTACTTTTGAACTTGAAGAAGCGGGTACGGTAACAGTTACTGCTGAAGATGGCACAGTTCTTATGAGTTTTGAGTGTGAAAAAGGTGATATTTGGAGAATGAGCCGTGCAAAAGATATCCCAATCAAAGATTGGATCCGTTTGGCGTGCGAGCGTGGTCAAATTGAGAAAATTCCGGTAGTTTTCTGGTTAGATGAAAATCGTGCACATGATGCCCAGATGATTAAAAAAGTGAATAAATATCTTCCAGAGTTTAACACCGATGGTCTTGAGATCCATATCATGGATGTTACCAAAGCTACAAGATTTACCAATGAAAGAATTAGACGCGGTGAAAATACCATAGCGGTCACAGGAAATGTACTTCGTGATTATCTGACTGATATGTATCCAATCATCGAGCTTGGAACTTCAGCTAAAATGCTTTCAGTTGTTCCTCTATTAGCTGGTGGTGGTCTTTATGAGACAGGTGCCGGTGGTTCTGCTCCAAAACATGTTGAGCAGTTCTTGAAAGAGGGGCACCTAAGATGGGATTCTCTTGGTGAGTTCCTGGCACTTGCTGAATCTTTACGCGCAATCAACCAAAAAGCTTCAACACCGAAACTCGCAGCGCTTGTTGCTGCACTTGATAAAGCCAATGAAGGTTACCTTGATAACGATAAAGCACCATCAAGAAAAGCGGGTGAGCCGGACAACAAAGCTTCGCACTTCTATGTAGCACAGTACTGGGCAGAAGCGCTTGCGGCTTCAGATAATGTTGAACTCGCTGCAAAATTTGCTCCTGTAGTCAAAGAGCTGAAAGAGAAAGAGGATCAGATTATCTCTGAGCTTTTAGCTGTTGAAGGTAAAGCACAAGATATCGGTGGTTATTTCCACCCAGATGATGCAAAAGCCAAAAAAGCTATGCGTCCATCTGCAACTCTTAACGCAATTATCGACGCTATATAATCTCGAAAAACAGATGTGTTTTGCATCTGTTTTTCACTTTTTCTCTGTAACAGCGCAATTGTTTTAGAGAAAAGGTGAAAAATAACCTCACCTTAATATGAGCCGTAGTATCCTTAGGTGTTGTGTGTTCGCACACAGTGTTTAAGTGTATCTGAGCAGGTATCATAGTAATTAATATCAAGGAGCATGAATGAATCAAGGAAAACGCGTAGGGATCGTAGGTGCTGGTAATGTTGGAGCAACAGTCGCTTACTCTCTTGCAATGCTTGGATCGTGTCACAAGATTATTTTGCGTGACAATAAAATAGATGTAGCCAAAGGAAAAGCGCTCGATATGTCTCAAGCGGCTGCTGCTGTAAGAAGTCATACAGTTGTAAGTGTTGCCGAGGATATATCTGATCTTGTCGATTGTGATGTTGTTGTGGTAACTGCAGGAAGCCCAAGACTTCCAGGGATGAGCCGCGACGATCTTTTAATGACCAATGCCAATATTACAAAAGATGTTATTAAAGGAATTGCAAAATACTCTCCAAATGCTGTTGTTATCATGGTTTCCAATCCACTTGATGCGATGACTTACGTTGCACTCAAAGAGAGCGGTTTTGATCGAAGTCGTGTGATCGGTATGGCTGGAATACTTGACAGCTCAAGAATGGCATCATTTATTCAAGAAAAACTTGGATATGGTGGCGGTCAAATCCGCGCTTCAGTGATGGGTGGTCATGGTGATGATATGGTGCCACTTCCAAGATATTCTACGGTTGCAGGTGTTCCACTTTCAGATGTCCTTTCAGCTGCTGAGATTGATGAGATTGTTGATAGAACACGTCACGGTGGTGCAGAGATTGTAGGATACCTCAAAACAGGTTCGGCATACTATGCACCTGCAAAATCTACAGCTATTATGGTAGAAGCAATACTTAAAGATACAAAGCAGATCCACCCATGTGCTGTTTACCTTGATGGTGAGTATGGTTACAGTGATGTTGTATCGGGTGTTCCTGTTATGCTTGGTGCCAAGGGTGCTGAGAAGATTATTGAGGTAACACTTGATGACAAAGAGAAGGAGATGTTTAAAAAATCTTGTGACTCTGTACAAACACTCATCGACACTTTAAATAAAAATAACTTTTTTGAAGGAAAATAACTGATGAAGACTCGTATTGAAAAAGACACAATGGGTGAGATGGAAGTTCCTTATGACGCATATTGGGCTGCTCAAACCCAAAGAAGTATCCAAAACTTCAAAATCGGTGAAGAGACTATGCCTTATGAGATCACAAGAGCATTCTCTTACCTTAAAAAAGCGGTAGCACTTGTCAATAAAGACCTTGGTAAACTTGATGCTAAAAAAGCAGATGCAATCGCTCAAGCAGCCGATGAGATGCTAGCAGGAAAACTCGATGGAAACTATCCATTAGTTGTTTGGCAGACAGGTTCGGGTACACAGTCAAACATGAATAACAACGAAGTGCTTGCAAATCGTGCAACAGAGATTTTGGGTGGAGATTTCAGAAAAGAGAAACTTGTACATCCAAACGATGATGTTAACAAGTCACAATCTTCCAACGATACATACCCGACAGCATTACATGTAGCGGCCGTTATTGCTGTAGAAGAGAGGCTGCTTCCGGCGATCGCAAAACTTAAAGCAACACTGCAGGCCAAAAGTGAAGCGTTTGCTAGTATTGTTAAGATTGGACGTACACACCTTCAAGATGCGACGCCACTAACACTTGGTCAAGAGATTAGTGGCTGGGTAGAGATGCTTGCAAAAAGTGAAAAAATGGCAAAAGACTCTCTTGAAGCGGTGCGTGAACTTGCTCTTGGTGGTACTGCTGTTGGAACAGGGCTCAATTCTCATCCAGAACTCGGTGAGAGAGTAGCGGCAAAACTTACAGAATTAACAGGGTATCAGTTTGTTACAGCTCCAAACAAGTTTCATGCCTTGACTTCTCACGATGCACTTGTTTATGCTCACGGTGCACTCAAAGCACTTGCTGCTGATATGATGAAAATTGCTAACGATGTAAGATGGCTTGCTTCAGGTCCTAGATGTGGTTTTGGTGAGATCTCAATTCCTGAAAATGAACCGGGAAGCTCGATTATGCCAGGGAAAGTAAATCCTACACAGTCAGAAGCGGTAACAATGGTAGCTTGTCAGGTGATGGGTAATGATGCATCTATCGGTTTTGCTGCATCGCAGGGGAACTTTGAGCTTAATGTTTTTAAACCGGTTATTGCTTACAACTTCTTGCAATCTGTAAGACTTTTAAGCGATTCAATTGTCTCATTTAATGATAACGCTGCTGTTGGAATTATGCCAAATAAGGCAAAAATAGATCATTATTTACACGATTCACTCATGCTTGTTACAGCACTAAATCCATACATTGGGTATGAAAATGCTGCAAAAATTGCAAAAACTGCACACAAAAACAACTCTACACTTAAAGCTACTGCCGTAGAGCTTGGTCTTTTAACTGAAGAGCAGTTTGACGAATATGTGAAACCAGAAGAGATGATTGCGCCAAAGGCGTAAGAGTTTCCACTTTAAATAAGGAGAATAGATGAATATACATGAATATCAGGCAAAACAGATTTTTGCTCAGTATGGCGTACCTACACCAAGGGGTATTATGGCAAATACAGCTGATGAAGCTGTGAGAAATGCGGAAGAACTTGGTGGTGATATTTGGGTTGTAAAAGCACAGATCCATGCCGGTGGTCGTGGTCTTGGCGGTGGTGTTAAGCTTGCTAAGAGTATTGATGAAGTAAGAACACTTGCGAGTGAAATTCTCGGTATGCAGCTAGTAACCCATCAAACAGGTCCAGAGGGTAAACTTGTACAAAAAGTTTATATCGAAGAGGGTGCAGACATTAAAGATGAACTTTATCTTGGTATTGTTTTAGATCGCGCCAAAGAGATGCCTGTGATCATGGCTTCAGCTGAGGGTGGTATGGAGATTGAAAAGGTTGCTGAAGAGACACCTGAGAAGATCATCAAAGTTGCGGTTGATCCATCGATCGGTTTTCAAGGTTTCCATGGTCGTGAACTTGTTTTTGGTTTGGGAATTACTGATAAAAACGAGCAGAAAAAATTGATCGACTTTGCAAGCAAACTCTTTAAAATCTATATGGAAAAAGATGTTGAGCTTATCGAGATCAACCCTCTGATTAAAACCGGTGCAGGTGATTTCTTAGCGCTTGATGGTAAAATGGGATTTGATGATTCTGCACTTGGACGTCATCCCGATATTGAAGATATGAGAGATATCTCTGAAGAAGATCCGGATGAGCGTGAAGCAGGGCAATATGGTCTTAGCTATGTAGCACTTGATGGTGAGATTGGTTGTATGGTTAATGGTGCAGGTCTTGCAATGGGTACTATGGATACAATCAACTATATGGGTGGCACACCTGCGAACTTCTTGGATGTTGGTGGTAAGGCGAATGCTGAGACGGTTGCTAAAGGTTTTGAGATTATTCTAAAAAATCCAAAAGTAAAAGCAATTTTTGTCAATATTTTTGGTGGAATTGTAAGGTGCGACCGTATCGCAAACGGTATTTTGGAAGCTACAAAAATGGTAGATGTTCATGTACCGGTAATCGTGCGCCTTGATGGTACAAATGCACCAGAGGCTGCAGAGATTCTTAAAAATGCAAATATTTCAAATGTTATTGCTGCAACAGATTTGGCAGATGGTGCTGCAAAAGCAGTAGCTGCGGCGAAAGGAGAGTAGTTTAGATGTCAATTTTAGTAAATAAAGATACAAAAGTTATCGTTCAAGGTTTTACAGGAAAAGAGGGTACTTTCCATGCTGAGCAATGTATCGCTTACGGTACCAACATTGTTGGTGGTGTCACACCAAACAAAGGTGGTCAAGAGCATCTGGGTAAACCTGTGTTTAATACGGTGAGTGATGCTGTAAAAACGACAGGTGCTACTGTTTCTATGATCTTTGTTCCACCTGCATTTGTTGCAGATGCTGTTATGGAGGCTGCAGATGCTGGGATTGAGCTTGCTGTTATTATTACAGAGGGTGCACCGGTGCGCGATATGATGTTTGCCAAGCAATACGCTACAAAACACAATATGAAAACTATTGGGCCAAACTGTCCGGGTATTATCACAGCTGAAGAGTGTAAGATCGGTATCATGCCGGGGATGATCTTTAAAAAAGGTAACGTTGGTCTTATCTCAAAATCTGGAACTCTTACTTATGAGGGTGCCAACCAAGTTGTTAAAGAGGGGTACGGAATCACTACAGCAGTAGGTATCGGTGGAGATCCAATCATCGGCCTTTCATACAAACAACTTTTGCCAATGTTTGAAGCAGATCCGGAAACTGAAGCGATTGTAATGATCGGTGAGATTGGTGGAGATCTTGAGATTCAAGCAGCGAAGTTTATTAAAGAAAATATTACAAAACCTGTTGTAGCGTTCATCGCAGGACAAACAGCTCCAAAAGGTAAACGTATGGGTCATGCTGGTGCAATTGTGTCTGGTTCAGCCGGTACTGCAAAAGAGAAAATGGATGCACTCGAAGCAGCTGGCGTCAAAGTTGTTGTTTCACCTGCTGAGATTGGTAAAGCGGTAGCAGAAGTACTTAACAAGTAGAAAATCGCTTTGTGTGAGCTTATAAAGTGTAAAAAAAAGTTACACTTGTGAGCGATATTAGCACATTTAATGAGGAAGTTAATGAACTTTGGATAATCTTAGTTTACTAAGATGTAGTATACAAAGCGTGAGCTTGTATCTTAATTGAGGAGAATAAATGGGAACTTTTAAAACTGAAAACCCTGGTGATCAACCTGTTTGGGTCAACACAAACAATTGTAAAGCATGTGATATTTGTGTTTCTGTATGCCCGTCTGGGGTATTGGGGATGCGTTATGATTCAACATCAACACTTGGTGCAATGATATCGATTGATTATCCAGATTCTTGTATCGGTTGCATGGAGTGTGAGTTAACATGCCCTGATTTTGCTATTTATGTAGCAGATAGAAAAGAGTTTAAGGCTGCTGGAAAAAGTTTTGCAAAATTAACCGATGAATCAAAAGAGCGTCAAGCCAAGATTATTGCAAACAACTACATGTCGCTTAGTGAAGAAGGAGTTAAGTAATGGCAAGAGAAGTAATTTCAACGGGTAATGAGCTTGCTGCAAAAGCTGCTGTTGATGCAGGTGTGAGATTTTTTGGTGGGTATCCGATTACTCCATCATCTGAAGTGATGCATGTTGCTTCTGATCTTTTACCTGCTGTAGGTGGTACAGCAATTCAAATGGAAGATGAGATTGGTGGAATCTCTGCTGCTCTTGGAGCATCAATGACTGGTACAAAAGCTTTTACAGCAACCTCTGGTCCTGGTATCTCACTTAAAGCTGAGCAAATTGGACTTGGTTTTATTGCTGAGATCCCTTTAGTAATTATCAATGTGATGCGTGGTGGTCCTTCAACCGGCCTTCCAACTCGTGTTTCACAAGCAGATATCGGTCAAGCAAAATATCCAACTCATGGGGATTATGCCTCTATAACTTTGTGTGCGGGTAGCCTTACGGAATGTTATACACAGACTGTGCGTGCGTTTAACTTGGCTGAAAAATATATGACTCCGGTTTTTATGCTTTTAGATGAAACAATCGGTCATATGCATGGTAAAGCCATGCTTCCAGATATGGAAGAGGTGGAAGCTAGTATTGTAAATCGTGCTCAGTTTGATGGCGATCCAGCAGATTATAGACCTTATGATGTACCAATGAACGAACCGGCAGTACTTAATGAGATGTTTAAGGGGTATCGTTATCATATCACTGGTTTACATCATGGTGCAGAGGGATTCCCGACTGAGGATGCACAGCAGTGTGAATACAACATTGAAAGACTTGTTGGAAAGATCAATGCAGTAGCTGCACAAAATGATGGTCTTGATGATCTGCCAGATTATGAAGAAGTTGACATGGAAGATGCAGAAGTTTGTATTGTTGCTTATGGTTCCATCGCGCTTGGTGCTTATGAGGCTGTGAAAAAACTTAGAAGTGAAGGTATTAAAGCCGGTCTTTTTAGACCAATCATGCTATGGCCTTCACCGGCAAAAAGAATTGCTGAAATTGGTGAGAAATTCGGCGATAAAATTATGGTTACTGAACTTAATATGGGGCAGTATTCTGATGAGATCGAAAGAATTATTAAAAGAAACGACTTTACAAGGCTTTTAAAAGCAAATGGTCGTCCTATTGCACCGGCAGAGATGGTAGCGAAAGTTAAGGAGATGATGTAATGGCATTTAATTATGATAAATATTTACGTGTTAACAAGATGCCAACACTATGGTGTTGGGGTTGTGGTGATGGTGTAATCTTAAAAGCTACAATTCGAGCAATTGAAAAAATGGGTTGGGACATGGATAATGTTTGCGTTGTTTCAGGCATTGGATGTTCAGGGCGTTTTAGTTCCTATATTGATTGTAATACTGTGCACACAACGCATGGTAGAACAGTTGCTTATGCGACAGGTATTAAGCTTGCTAAACCAGATGCTCATGTGATTGTTGTTGCAGGGGATGGTGATGGTCTTGCGATTGGTGGTAACCACACTATTCACGGATGTCGTCGTAACATCGATCTTAATTTTATTTTAATCAACAACTTTATTTACGGCCTTACCAACTCGCAAACATCTCCTACAACTCCTCGTGGTATGTGGACTGTTTCTCAAAAGAATGGTAATATCGACCCAACATTTAATGCATCAAATCTCGCAATTGGAGCAGGAGCATCTTTTGTTGCTCGTGAATCAATGATCGATCCTAAAAAACTGGAAAAAATCTTAGTCAAAGCATTTTCCCACAAAGGTTTCAGTTTTGTTGAAGTGCTTTCAAACTGCCATATCAATCTCGGGCGTAAAAATAAAATGGCGAATGCTATGGAGAACCTTGATTGGATCGACAGTATTACGATGCCACTTAAAAAATGGGAAGCCCTTGAAGATCCTAAAGAGAAAGAGAACTTTTTACCAACTGGAGTTTTAAGAGAAGTTGAGCAAGAAGAGTATTGTGAGATGTATGCGCAAATTCAAGCTGCAGCTCAGAAAAAACGTGCAAAAATCACTCAAGATGATTTTGAGAAAAAAATATAAGGAGTCATAAATGAGAAATACACTAAGATTTACTGGTGTCGGCGGGCAGGGTGTTTTGCTTGCCGGTGAAATTATGGCTGCTTGTAAGATTAAAAACGGTGGCAATGGCTTAAAAACCGCAACTTATACATCACAAGTTCGTGGTGGACCTACAGTTGTTGATATCACACTTGATGATGATGAGATTCGCTATCCATATGCAAATGAAGGTGAAATTGATTTTATGCTTTCAGTTGCTGATGTAAGTTATCAACAGTTTAAAAATGGTGTAAAACCGGGTGGAATCATTGTAATCGATCCAAACCTTGTCCATCCTACAGATGAAGATAGAAAAAAATGGACTATTTACGATATTCCGGTAATCACTATTGCAAAAGAAGAGGTTGGTAATGTTATTACTCAATCTGTTGTTGCTCTAGGTATTACAAATACAATGACAAAAGTTCTTCCAGAAGAATCTTTAATCGAAACTATGCTTTCAAAAGTTCCAGCAAAGGTACACGAAGCAAATAAAACAGCTTACGCACTTGGGAAAAAATATGCTTTGGAAGCGATAGGGAAATAATCTTTCTCCACAGAGGTGGTTTAGTGCCACCTCTTTTTTTAAATTTTTGCATTAATATTATATAGTATCAATACGAAACAATATCTATAGCTTAATGCTTTCCCAAAAAATATCTACATGCTTTTCAAACTGTGTTGCCAAAGCGTCAGTGGACTTTGCATCAAAACGAAGCAGGGTGATCTGGAATCTTATATAAAAGAGGGTAGATAAAAACTCATAAGCCACCATCATAGGATCACCGGAACGGACTAAACCGTTTTGCATCATAACAAAAAAGGCTTCAGAGAGTGTTTTGATGTTTTTGTTGTGAAAATCACTCATAAATTGCTCTCTAAGCTCTTTGTTTTGCATCAGCTCTATCATCAGCAACTTAAACATGTTTTCGCTTTGTTTGTCAAATGTCAGCATCTTGTACTGCATCACAAATTTCTGCAAAAAGTTTTTGCCTCGCAAAGCTGTCTCTTTGATCTCTTCTTCTTTCATAGCAAAAGGGGAGTTGAAAATGTTTTTAGCAACCTCTAAAAAGACCTCCTCTTTGTTTTTAAAATGATTGTAAAGTGCACTCTCTCGAATACCTACATTTGATGCAATTTTTCTTACACTTGTACCTTTGTATCCATGATTACAAAAGAGAGTTATGGCAGTTTTTAATATCTTCTCTTTTGTGCCGCTTCTTTTTTTAGTTTCCCTATTTTCAGGCATTTTGATTCCTTTTTGTAGAATATGAACAATTGTTAATATCTATAGAATTATATATGAACATTTGTTAATTTATTATTATTTAAAAAGAACAATTGTTCATATAAGTAAAATACAATGAGAACAACTGTTCATATTGAAAATAAGTCGAATTAAATCAAATTTTTAGTATCATTTCTTAGCACAAGAAGGTAGTTACTTGATAAGCTTCAAAGCTATTTAAGAGGAAAGTCCGAGCTGCTGTAAGACGATGTTCCATTTAACGAATGGCCGTAGTAATACGAGGGAAAGTGCAACAGAAACAAGACTTCTATTTTTTGTCGTATATCTGAATAAAAAGTAGTAAAGGTGAAAAGGTGGTGTAAGAGACCACCAGTCTCTATGGCAACATAGAGAGCTTGTAAACCCAACATGGCAGCAAGAAGCAGATGGTTAGCGTCTTACATTGCTATTGCTTTGCTAGAGCCATAGTGTGAACTATGGAGTAGATTAATGCTACTGTAACAAAACTCGGCTTATTCTTGTGCTAACATACTTCAAATACTCTACAATAGGCACTTACAAGACTTTTGGTTTTTCTAGTGTGTCCATATTGTGACCAAAATGCCTAAAATTAGCTCCAAGATTTAAGGGCACCTCTAAAGAGGGTTTATTGGATAGATTTGAGGTATTCGCACATCATACGAACACCCGCACCGGTTCCTCCATATCCATTAATATCCCACGGAGTTTCAGTATAAGCACTGCCTGCTATATCAAAATGCAGCCATTTATCTTTGTTTCGCTCTTTAATGAAAGCGTCAAGGAAAAGTCCGGCAGTGATCGCTCCTCCAAAAGGTTTGTTCGAGATGTTGCAGATATCTGCAATCTCACTTTTGAGCTGTTTTTTGAGGTGTTTGTTAAACGGCAGGCTTGCTGTAAGCTCACCTGCATTGCCGGCAGCTTTGGCAATGGCGTGTTTGAGTCTTGAATTGTTACCCATAACCCCCGTAGTGTACTGTCCAAGGGCTACCATACAAGCTCCTGTCAGGGTTGCAAAATCAAAGATATAATCGGCTTGGACTTTCTCCTGTGCATAGTCAAGCACATCAACAAGTACAAGTCGCCCCTCAGCATCAGTATTTCGTACCTCAATTGTTTTACCACTTCGTGAGGTAAGTACATCATCCGGTTTGTAAGCATCACCACCTATCATGTTCTCAACTGCACCCACAAAGGCATGCACTGCAACATCGAGTTTAAGCTCACTTACCGCTTTGATGATCCCAAGCACTGCGCATGCTCCTGCTTTATCCATCTTCATCGTTACCATCGATGTAGCTGGTTTTAAACTCAACCCTCCCGCATCGTAAGTAAGCCCTTTACCAACAAGAGTGATCGTTTTTTTTGCTTTTTTTGGTTGGTAGGCTAGGTGAATGAGATGTGGCTCATATCTTGAAGCGCGACCAACAGCAAGCATCGCGTTACATTTTTCTTGTTTAAGCTCTTTTTCTTTGAGGATGTTACATGTAAGGTTGTTCTCTTTTGCTAAATCTTTTGCAAGTTTTGCTAAAGTTTGTGGGTTGATATCTTCAGGGGTGGTGTTGACGATATCACGCGCAAAACATGTTGCCTCGGCTACAATTACTGCTTCTTCAAAATCTTTTGAGAGTGATTTGATGTTAGAACAAACAAGATTGAGTGTTTTAAGTGTCGGTTTTTTTGTCTCAGATTTATATCTATTATACTCATACCCACCAAGGATAAGCCCCTCAACAACAGCTTTGATATTACCTTTTGTTACATGCAGTGCAGCAGACTTGAAGTTACTTTTTTTGAGTGTTTTGATGGCACTTGCCGTTGCTGTTCTGATGTTATCATTGTGAGTATCTTCTATGCCGCAGACCAACAAGCCTTTTTCGTATAAAAAGCAGCTGCTCTCTTGCTCGGCACTAAAACCGGCTTTTTTGAGTATTTTGGCGTGTTTGTTTTTAGTCAGTGTGTTTTTTGTTAAAAAAACAATCTCAATATCGCTTTTTGCCTCTTGTACTAGTTCTATTTTCATCTTGTTTCCTTAGTCGAAATCTAAAATCTCTTTGGCTTGGATCATATCTTTATCGCCTCGCCCTGAGAGGTTGACGATGATCAGTTTCTCTTTAATATTTGGTAGTTTTTTAAGGTACGCTACCGCATGGGAGCTCTCAAATGCCGGAATGATCCCCTCTTTTTGACTCAGCCACACAAAAGCATCAAGTGCTTCTTGATCGGTGATATAGTCATACTTTACACTGCCGTTATCGTTATGAAAAGCGTGTTCTGGTCCAATACCGGGATAATCAAGCCCCGCCGAGATAGAGTGTGCTTCTAGTATCTGTCCATCTTCATCTTGAAGCAGGTAGCTCATTTGACCATGCAGTACTCCTGGGCGACCTTTTTTCAAGCTACAGCCATTTTTGTCCTCAATTCCGAGACCACCCGCTTCGATCCCGATACACTCTACACTCTCATCTTCTAAAAAGTGTTGAAACATTCCAATAGCGTTGCTTCCACCACCAATGCAAGCAATCACATGGTCAGGCAAGCGTTCCTCTTTTGCAAGTATCTGAGCTCTGGCTTCGTAGCCGATGATCGCTTGAAAATCACGCACCATCAAAGGGTAGGGGTGTGGACCCGCAACGGTTCCGATGATATAGAAAGTATCACGTGCATTGGTTACCCAATGGCGGATCGCATCATTCATTGCATCTTTAAGAGTTCGACTGCCACTCTCTACTGCGTGCACCTTTGCACCAAGAAGTTTCATGCGAAACACATTAAGCTCTTGACGTGCCACATCCTTAGCACCCATAAAGATCTCACACTCCAATCCAAGAAGTGCGGCAATGGTTGCAGTAGCCACACCATGTTGACCTGCACCTGTTTCTGCGATAACTTTTTTGTATCCTAGTCTTTTAGCCATCAACCCTTGGGCGATCACATTGTTGACTTTGTGTGCACCTGTATGGTTAAGGTCCTCTCGTTTAAAATAAACTCTCGCTCCAAGCTCATCTGAGATGTTTTTTGCAAAGTAAAGTGGGGAAGGGCGACCCACATAATCTTTGAGATATCCATCTACCTCTTGCCAGAAGCTTGCATCAAAACGGATTGATTGATACTCTTTTTCAAGTTTTAACAAAGCAGGCATCAAAGTCTCAGGAACATAACGCCCCCCAAAAATGCCAAAGTGACCGTTGTTGTCAGGATCAAATTTTGAAGATTTTGGAATATACATCAATCAACCTCTAATACACAATAAACATCTGTTATATCACTAAGTTTTTGGATGCCTTCTAAAAAGGTTAACCCCATGATAAAACACGCTTCTACACACTGTGCACCTGTTTGGTTGATCAGTGTTGCCGCAGCGTTAGCCGTACCACCTGTAGCGATCAGATCATCGATAAGCAATACCTTTGCATCTCTTTCTTTACCAAAAGCGTCAAGATGCACTTCAATCTCATCAAAACCATACTCAAGTGAATATTTTTCACTAATGGTGGTGCAGGGGAGTTTCCCTTTTTTACGAATTGGCACAAAACCGATTTTAAGCATCTGAGCAAGTGCCGCACCAAAAATGAATCCTCGTGCATCAATTCCTGCGATATACTCAAGATTGTACTCTTTATACCTTTGGTAGAGGTGGTTCATAAGCACACTAAACGCCTCTTTATTGTTAAGCAGTGTAGTGATATCTTTAAAAACGATCCCATGTTTTGGAAAATCTTCAATGTCACGAATAGAGTTTTGTAAAATCTTTTTTTCTGTTTGACTAAGTGTTATCATTTTTATCCCTATAGTAGTGCGTCTATGCGACCCTCAAGTGCCTTGATTTTGGCATTGAGTCTGTCAACTTCCTGTCTGTGTTTTGAGTTTCTTTGCTTGAGTACTTTGAGCTCATTTCTAAGTTTGGCAAGTTCATCTGTGAGGATGTCAACATTGCCAAGTGCACGTTGGAGCTGGATCTGATACTTACGGATAAGTATCTCTGCTTCTTGCAGTGTAAGTTTCATCAGATCGTTACTGCGTTGCTCTTTATTGGTGATGCTTTTAAAGTAAAACATCTTCACAAAGAGGTAGATCGAGACCAGTGAAAGTATCGTTAAAAGTGACCACTCCCAAAACATGCTACAGCTCTATCTTCTCAACTCTTTGGCAGTGTCTGCCACCATCGAAACTACTCTCAAGCCACGAATCAATAATCGACTGTGCCACACCAAGACCTACAACGCGCTCACCAAAACACAGCACATTGGCATCGTTATGACCACGGGCTACCATTGCAGTATAAGCATCATGGCAAAGTGCTGCGCGGATACCCTCGTGGCGATTAGCTGCCATACTCATGCCGATCCCGCTGCCACAAATGAGCACCCCTTGGCTCCCAGCATCTTCTAGCACACTCGTTGCAACTTTATGGGCAAAATCGGGATAATCAACCCTATCTTTGCTAAATGGACCAAGGTCGATCACCTCATGCCCTTTCTCTTGAAGATACATAACCGTCCAGTTTTTTAGATCAATTCCGGCATGGTCTGTAGCTACATAAAACTTCATATATTCCCTTTTTAAGAAAGTAATAACCCGATGATCATTCTCACAGGCTCAAAGATAAGATATTGACTTAGTGGCGTCATTAAAATAATCAATATTATAATTATGCCATATCTTTCATTTTTGTAAAAAAACTCCGCAATCTCTCGTTTGCCGAGCTTCAAAGAGAGGTGTGCTAAAAAGTGCGCACCATCAAATTGTGGGATAGGTAGCAGGTTAAATACTCCTAAAACAACATTGATAACGAGCAGTTGCATCACAAACAAGTAGGTAAAGATGTAAAAGACTTCATCAGATGTTGTTGGGCTATTCATTGTACTTAGAGCAATGGCAGCAAAAGCGGCAATAGTAAAGTTATAAACAATCCCTGCAAGATCAACTTGCATCGCAGCGTTGTAGCCTCCACGGTTAATGACTGTAAACATATTGATAGGCACAGGTTTTGCCCAGCCAAACAAAAAGCCACTCTCAGCACCAAGCAGCATTGGTAAAAAGTACATCATCACAGGCACGATAATAGTTCCAACAAGATCGACATGACTCAGTGGGTTGATTGTAAGACGACCAGCATTTTTTGCCGTGGTATCACCATACATGTAGGCAACCCAGCCATGCATAATCTCGTGACCGATGATTGCAATAGCAAGTGCTAAAACCGCAGCACCAATTTTTAAAATATCAAGTAAGTCCATAGTAATCTTTGTCTTGCTCTTCTCTCTCTTTGATCGCTCTATCGATATAAGGGGATTGCTCTAAGTCGGTAGGAGTTTTAAACATTCTGTCCCATCTAATGTTCCAATTTTTATCGATAGAGAAGTAGATAAACCAAGGTGTGCCTTCAAGGTTATCATAAGGAACACTTCCCCAAAAACGGCTGTCGTTGGAGTGGTCACGGTTGTCACCCATCATAAAATAGTGATCCGGCTCAACTTTGGTGATCTCTGTAGCAAATATCTGTGGAATCAATAAGGGGGTTGGGGCAACTCTTTCGTCAGGTTTGAGTTTAATTTTGCCATTAAAATAATCCTCTTTAGGTATAGATTTAAGAATATTGCCGTTCATATTGACGATTGTGAGGGTGTTAAGTCCCATTTTGTCATCGTGATGAATCCCTTTGTGATCTTTCATGTAAGGGTTTTCAACCCAAAGTTTACCTTCAAAATCGATAATGTTAAAATCTTTGTAGTGTTCCTTGATCCATGCATCACCCTCATGAGGATGGAGGTAAAGATTTTTGTTTTGTATAAAAAGCTCATCTCCCGGAAGTGCCACACATCGCTTGACAAAGTGTGTTTTTGGTTTATGTGGCGGTCTAAAGATGATAATATCACCCCGTTTTGGTTTATCACCATCGATCAGTTTGAGCTCATCACTCCAAGGGATGATCGATATCTCAAGAAACGGGATGTGTGGCATAGGGATACCATAGGCAAATTTTTTACCAAATAGGTGATCGCCAACAAGCAAAGTGTCTTTCATACTCCCTGAAGGGATACGAAACGCCTGTGCGATAAAAAAGATCACAAACAAAACGATAATAATCGTCCCTGTCCATGAGTTGGAGAATTTGTAAAGTTTGTAGAGTTTTTCTTTCATTAGTTTGCTTCTTGTGCGTGAATTTTGGCAGCTTTGAGTGTGTTGCTAAGGAGCATCGCGATGGTCATAGGACCCACACCACCCGGAACAGGTGTGATGTAAGAGCATTTTTTGCTTACATTTTTAAAATCAACATCACCCACAAGCTTGCCATTGTCTGCACGGTTGATACCGATATCGATGATGATAGCACCATCTTTGACCATATCCTCTTTTATAAGATTGATAACACCGACACCCACAAGGATAATATCAGCTTGGAGTGTATGCTTTTTTAGATCATCAGTGAAGATGTGGCAGATCTCAACAGTGGCATCGGCATTGAGCAGTAAACTTGCCATCGGTTTGCCTACAATGTTACTCGCACCCACAATACAGCAGTTTTTCCCTTTGACGTCGATATTGTACTCAGCAAGCATCTCTATCACACCAAGAGGAGTACATGGCACAAAACCATCGAGTTTTGTAGTGAGTCGCCCCACATTGTACGGATGAAAACCATCAACATCTTTGCTAGGATCAATCAACTCAAGTATTTTTGTTGTATCGATCTGGCTAGGAAGTGGAAGCTGCACCAAAATAGCGTCAATGTTCGGGTTTTGATTCATCATCTCAATCGTTTTCTCGATCGCTTTTTGAGAGATATCTTCGGGCATCTCATGTGTTACGGAGTAAAACCCAACGCGATCGCACGCTTTTTTCTTCATGTTCACATACGCAGCACTTGCAGGATCGTTTCCTACAAGTATCACAGCAAGGCCAGGTGTTCTTCCTGTTTGCTCTTTAAGTGTAACAACCTCTTGGGCAACATTTTTTTCAATCTTTTGTGCAAGTGCTTTACCATCAAGAATCTGCAATTTTCAACCCTGTAAATAAAATTTTTGTTATTATACTATTTTAAACTAATATTAGGCTAATAATGAAGTATTTGACACTTTTTACACTATTGTTTTTTGCTACACTACTCTCTGGTAAAGCAACTTTTATCACACAGATGGAGTACGCTTCATCTCTTTATAAAAACCCCAGAGGGATAGGATGCGATAAATGTCACGGCATTAATGGCGAGGGGAAAGTGATCGCCAACTACGTACACAAAGGGGTTAAAAAGTCCTTTGTGTGTCCTGCCATCAGAGATCTTGGTTTTCAAGATTTTTACAACGCTTTAAAGCAGAGAAAAAAAGGGATGCCGCGCTATTTTTTAACAACAGAAGAGATCAAAGCACTTTATCTTTATCTGCATAGAGATGATAAGAAAAAGGCTCAGTGATGTTAGAAGAGGTTAAACAGGCGTACGAACAAAGAGATCTTCAAAAACTAGATGCTCTGGCTGTACCAACTTATCGTAAGCTCAATAAAAAACAAAATTTTCGCTCTGTATTGATGCTCTCATGTAATAACATCAAACACCTTAGCAAGATCGAAACACTTGAAGCAGACTGTATTATGTTAAACCTTGAAGATGGTGTGGCAAAAGAGGAGAAACCTTTTGCGCTTGCGCTTTGTGCCATTTTTCTCTCACGTCTTAAAGAGTGTGATAAAAAGCTTGTTGTTCGTGTTAATGCTCTTGATGAGGGTGGTTATGGGGAGATCACCTACCTTAACCAGTTTATGCCCGATGCTATTCGAGTACCAAAGATCAAAACCCCAAAAGAGGTTCGCTCAGTTGATAGTTTGCTCAATGATGATATAGAACTGCACCTCTCAATCGAGACAGCTGCAGCGTGGCACAACTTAACATCGCTACATGTAGCAAAACGGGTTAATACTTTTTATCTTGGCATCTTGGATCTTTTTGCAGATATGGGATTGTCGCAAACTCTTGTTAATGTAGAAAATCCAATGATACACTATATGCTCTCACACTTTCTTGTTAGCTGTAGAGCGATGGGGGTGAAACCTGTGAGTTTTGTGTATCAGGAGTATAAAAATCTTGAGATGTTCCAAAAATGGCTTGAGCTTGAGCGATTGATGGGATACGATGCCAAAGGGTGCATTGCTCCCAATCAAGTTACTCTTGTCAATGAGATGTTTGTCGATAAAGAGGCTGAGATAAAACGGGCAAAAATCATCGTCAAACTCTTTGAGATGCACCGTGATGAGGGGATCACAGGATTTGTGGATGAGGAGTATGGCTTTATCGATGAGCCGATATATAAAGGGGCTCTCAATCTGCTTAAGTAAACTAATAATTTGCTAAGTGGTAGTAAACATTGTAGCGAATAAGAGTTTTTTCCTTGGGTCTTGGGTATTTGCTGTATGCGTATTCAATAGTCTCTTTAGTCGTATCATCAAGCACATAGTATCCACTTTTTTTCAAAAATTTAAAATCACTGATATCGCCGTTTGGATGTAGATAAAACTCTACAACATTGTATCTGTTTACACGCAGATCTCTAGGAATATTTACTCGAGCAACACGATTGAGAACCTGTTGGGTAATACGGCGCATAATCTCTTGGCTATTTAAGATATATTGTTGTTGTCCTGGGGTGAGTTTGTCAAACTCTTCACCATAAAGCTCTTTAATGTCTTGGGAGAGATTACCACCTGTTACATAAGTTTTTTTCTTTTGTTTTTGTGTTCGTTGTGAACGATCTTCGTAGAGCCAAGCCATGGGATCTTTTGAAACTTTTTTTGTTGTATTAAACTCCGTTTGTTGATTTTTTACCATCTTTTTTTCAGGCAAGAGTGGAATGTATGGTTTTGTTGGTGGCAGTGGTTCTGTTTTTGGCTGTTTTGGAGGTTTTTTGGATGCTATTTTTGGTTTGTTGAGCTTTGGTTTTTTCACAGGTTGTTTGACAAATTGTTTGAGTTGCGATCCTTTTGGCATAGGTGGTGCTATTTTTGGATTTGGGATCTTTTGTTTGATAAGTCCTGACTTTTTGTGTTTTTTTGGAAGCTCTTTGAGGGAGATTTTGATTTTTTTCTCTTGAGATTTAGCTATAAATTTTTGGTGGTTGGTATAATAATTATAGATAATTACTGGAGGAATAGCAAGCAATATATGAATCAGAAGTGCAAGTAATAAGGCAATAAGAATTTGTTTTTTCATGTTATTTTATAATTAATTTTATACGTATTGTATCTTAAGATTATTAATGCAACTTCGATATAATAAGAAAAATTTTTTTAAGCCGAAAGAGAGAAGAATGAGTACAGAAGCATCAAAAAAAGCGTTTGAAGAAGCACAGGGTCTGATTCCAGGTGGAGTAGATTCTCCTGTTCGTGCATTTAAAAGTGTGGGTGGTACACCACTGTTTATCCAAGAGGGGCAGGGTGGTTACCTTATTGATATAGATGGCAACAAATATGTTGATTATGTGCAATCGTGGGGACCACTTATCTTTGGTCATAGAGATGAATCTATTGAGAATGCGATTATTGACGCTGTAAAACATGGTCTTAGTTTTGGTGCACCGACACTTGCCGAGACAGAACTTGCCAAATTGGTAGTGGAGCTTTTTGACTCGATCGATAAGGTGCGTTTTGTTAGTAGTGGTACTGAGGCGGTTATGAGTGCGATCAGGCTTGCTCGTGGATATACGGGGCGCGATGATATTGTGAAGTTTACAGGATGTTACCATGGACACAGCGATTCACTTTTAGTGGAAGCTGGAAGTGGTGCGGCAACCTTTGGTAACCCTTCAAGTCCGGGTGTACCGGCTGATTTTACAAAACACACTCTCTTGGCTGAGTATAACAACATCGAGAGTGTCAAAAAATGTTTTGCAGATTCGAGCAATATTGCGTGTGTGATTATAGAACCAATCGCCGGTAATATGGGGCTAGTTCCAGCTGATAAAGAGTTTTTGCACGAACTAAGAGAGCTGTGTGATGCTAACGGTGCGCTTTTGATTTTTGATGAAGTGATGTCTGGTTTTCGTGCAACTCTAAGAGGTGCTGAGTCTATTACAGGAGTGACACCCGATATCGTTACACTTGGAAAAGTGATAGGCGGAGGTATGCCTGTGGGTGCTTTTGGTGCAAGAGCTGAGATTATGGCAAAGCTCTCCCCTGAGGGACCTGTGTATCAAGCAGGAACACTCAGCGGTAACCCTGTAGCGATGGCAGCAGGTTATGCAGCACTTACCAAGCTCAAACAAAACTCCAGAGTGATCGATGTGCTGAACTCTAGAGCTGCACGACTCGTGGAGGGGATGCAAACAGCGGCAAAAGAGTGTGGTATAACGATGCAGATCGACACTCGCGGCAGCATGTTTGGCTTTTTCTTCAATGAGAATCCTGTGAAAAACTTCCATGATGCAACGCAATCAGATGCCAAGTTGTTTGCAAAATTTCACGCAGGGATGCTTCAAGAGGGGTATTATTTTGCTTGTTCACTTTATGAGACAGGTTTTATCTCTACGGCAACAACCGATACAATGATCGAAGAGACGATAAGCGCGAGTGCAAGAGTGTTTAAAGAG
Organism: Campylobacterota bacterium; assembly: GCA_013607635.1. Classification (GTDB taxonomy): domain Bacteria; phylum Campylobacterota; class Campylobacteria; order Campylobacterales; family Sulfurimonadaceae; genus Sulfurimonas. The sequence continues at coordinate 9,873 of VCAY01000002.1, read as the reverse complement.
ATTACAAATGGCTAACAAAGAGCAAAACGAACAGCCTAAGTTTAAGCCGATTATTGAAGCGGCTGATCATCTCTCTTTGGGGATCTCGATCGTTGTTGCTGTTTTAATAGGTGTCGGGATTGGCTGGATGCTACAAAAACTCACCCAAGTGGGGTGGACAATGTTTATCGGTGTATTTATTGGGATCGCAGCAGCTATTTTAAATGTCTATAAAGCATATTTAAGACAGTTTAGCGAATATGAAACGCTTGCTAAAGAGCGAAGTGAGCGGATGAAGCCCCATTTTGACAAAGATGAGGATGATGAGGATTACGGTGAAAAAAGCTATTAGTCTTTTTGCTTTTTCACAAGCTTTTTTACTTCTTGGATTGTTGATCTGTAAAGCTGCCTATGCGAATATGCAAGTTGGCTTTTTGAGTGCTTTTTTGATCATTTTGGGCTCTTCATATTCCTATAGAAACATGGTTAACAAAGATATTGCATCGGGAAAATATGAAGACAAACGCGATCTTCTTGATACCATTGATGATCAGTATGAGCTTTACGATGATGAGCCGATCAATGAAGCACCGCCCGAGGAGCTTGATCTTAAGCAGATTGTCAAAGAGGAGAAGTCCAAGATTAAGACTTTTAGTTTAAGCAGTATGATTTATGGCTCTAAGGGTGGGTTTTCACCTTTTAGGCTTGTACCATATCTTTTGTTAGTGTTTGGGTTTATCGCTTTAAAAAACAATGATGTTTTACGCTTGGCATACTACCTTCCAAGTCTTGGTTTTGGGATTGTTATTGGTTCGTTAGTCTCAAAGAAGTTAGCTGATTAGGCAGTAATCATCGGGATATTGACAGTGATGGCTTCTTTGGACATATCGACATAAAAGTTGTATTTTTCAGCAACCATTTTGAGTGCACTTTTGTTGTGTGTATCTGCTTTGTCACCTGAGATGCTGATGGAGAAGATACTATATTTTGTGTCATCAAACTTGATGTGCTCACCAATGCGGTAGAACACCTTGGTTCTAATGATGGAGCTTTGCTCAAAATAGTTATATATTTTTGTGAGCAGCTTAATAATAGCATTAGAATTGATGCTAACATCCGGAATGGTGGGATCGTAATCTTTAACAAAGTTGATATTTTTGTTGATGGAGTTGGAGGATATGCACAGATCCAAAATAGTGTAGATATTGGTTGGCTTTCCTTCCGGTTTTTTTGTGTCAAGTTTAAATGATGGTGTTTGATAGAGTTTGATCCCTATCTGCTCTTCATCCTCGTAACCTACCGTTAGTCCAAAAAACTTGTATCTGCCATATTCAAGAGGAACAAAGCTTGTTTTAAAGCCAAAGCTGATGCTTGCATAAGTTTTAGCAAGTTCAAAAAGCTCACCTGCATCGGCACTTCCCAAAAGAAATTGTGCTTCTGCATTTAAGGAGATAATCCTTCCTTGAGCATTAAAGAGTATAAAAGGGTTGTAGTCGTACTCTATCCAGCTTTGCTCAAATGTCATTATGTTTTTTACTCTTCTATGTAGTTTTTGAGTCTTCGACCAACTTTTGGGTGTTTGAGTTTTTTGATTGCACTTGATTCGATCTGGCGCACTCTTTCACGTGTTACATTAAGCTCTTTACCGATCTCTTCAAGTGTTCTGTCACTCTCATCATCCATAATACCAAAACGAAGTTTGATCACCGCTTTTTCACGCTCGTTAAGTTGTTCAAGCACTTGTTCGATCTGGATTTTAAGATCATCTTTTAAGATAGCATCAGAAGGTGAAAGTGATGTTTTATCTTCGATAAAGTCACCAAATCTTCCATCCTCTTCGCTTCCAATAGGTGCTTCAAGAGAGATAGGCTCTTTTGTGATCTTGATAACATTTTTTACTTTCTCCACTGAAAGACCAACCTCTTGGGCAATAATCTCAACATCTGGCTCTTTGCCGTGTTCTTGAAGGTGTTTACGCATAATTTTATTGATGCGGTTAATGGTCTCAATCATGTGGATCGGGATACGGATTGTTCTTGCCTGGTCTGCAATCGCACGGCTAATAGCTTGACGGATCCACCAGGTTGCGTAAGTGGAGAACTTGTATCCTTTTTGGTATTCAAACTTGTCAACCGCCTTCATAAGACCGATATTTCCCTCTTGAATAAGATCTAAAAACGGTAAGCCTCTGTTGGTGTAACGTTTGGCGATAGAGACAACCAAACGAAGATTTGATTTTGCCATCTTTGTTTTTGCTTTTTCGGAGATATTTTTACCACGTTTGATCTGTTCTAAAATATCAGCAAGTTTTTCCGGTTCCATATCAAAGCTGTTTTTGCTTGCCTCTTTTGTTTGGACAAGTTTTTTGATCTCCATGTAGGTTGAGACCATTGTGGCTTCTGGAACCATGTTGGTGATCTCCTCTTTAGAGAGATCTTGTATCTTTTCAAGTAGTATATTATGGTTCGCGCGGAGTGTTGCATTGAAAAGCGGAAGTTTATACTCAAGGCGCTTGAGCTCTTTGTCATACCCTTCATCAGATTTAAGTGCTGTTTCCATCGCTTTTACAAGCTCGTTAATCAATTTAGATGTTGGTCCGAGATCAAGCAGTTTTTCTTTGAGAACTGCTTTTTTATAAGTTGCTACGAGGTGATGGTGAAGTTTTGCTTCGGTAAGCTCGCCTTCATCAAGGTCTACAGGTGCTTTTTCAACAAATTTCACCCAGTCTTTTTTTGCTTTTTCTAAAGCTTTGAAACTTGTCGTTACTTTATCAACGCGTGATTTATCCTTAGTAGATGGTGTCTTGTTGTTTTCGTCACTATTATCATCATCGTTGTCTTCATCATCTTTATCATCTTCAAAGCTCTTGAAAAGTTCTTTGACGCGACGCTCTCTATTGATAAGCGGCTCTTTGTAATCAAGGATAAAGTCGATGAGATATGGTACGGAGCAGATCGCATCGATAATAATACTCTCACCCAACTCTATCTGTTTTGAGATCTCAATCTCTTCCTCTTTTATTAAAAGTGGGATTTGCCCCATCTCTCTTAAATACATCCTAACAGGAGAGTCAGAGCGTGACCACTCGAGAAGTTCATGTTCTCTTAAGATATCAAACTGATCGGCATCACCCTCTTCGATCATCTTGCGCTGTGCAGCGCGACGAGCCTCCGCTTCTTGATCGTTGAGTTTTTTTGCGTGTTCACTCGCTGTGTATATACATTTACTATGTTTGTTGATAAGTTTTAAAATATTTTTAGCCTGCGTAGCTGTCGGTTGTTTCTCGAAGATATCTACAATCGATTCATAAGTAATACACTCTTTAGATTTATGTTCTTCAAAAAAAGTTTCTATAGCTTTGTTGAGTTCTTTTGCCGTCATTTGGAGTGCGCTCCACTTTATTGGATTTTAAGGTTTTTAAAAGGTGGATTATACCGAAATATTTTTAAAATAATCTTTGTTTATATCTGAAAAAGTATAAAGAATTTTATGGAACACACTTTGCTTACAATGGGAAATATTGAACAAAAGGAACTCTATGCAAACAGGCTATTATAGTTCTGCAGCTGGAATGGTGACACAGTTTAACCGCCTTGATACGATCGCTAACAATCTTGCCAATGTGAATACGCTAGGCTTTAAAGAAGAGAACATAATTGTTGGTGATTTTACACGCATGTTTCAAGAGGCAAGAGATGAGTTGCCAAATGCAAACCAAACCAAAGAGGCAGCGAAGTTTCTCAATAGAGCGCTCACAAAGGTACCACAGATTGTTGATGCATTCACAGATTTTTCTGTAGGTAGTTTTTCTAAGACATCTAATAAGCTTGACTTTGCGCTTGGCAGGGAAGGGTTGTTTTTTGCTGTGATGACACCGCAAGGGATCCGACTTACAAGAGATGGTGCGTTTAGTTTGGATGCAGAAGGAAGGCTGGTAAATAAGCAGGGGTATCAGGTTTTATCTCAAGAGTATACAAAATCAACTAGCGGCATTGTTCTTAATGACGATGAAACAATAGTTAAAGCAGATAAAAACGGTCAGCTTTACACCAACGTTCCAGGAACTTCAAATATGATACCAAAAAGTTCATTGTTGGTTGTTCAACCAAAAGATATCCGCGATCTTCAAAAGGTGGGTGATAATCTTTTTGCGCTCAAAGATGCAAAGCAGTTTAATCCCATCGAAGAGAGTGGCGCAGTGATGCAGGGGTTTGTTGAAAAGAGCAATGTTAATGCTGTAAAGATGATGACACAGCTTATTGAAACAAACAGACTTATTGGGATGTATCAAAAAGCGATGGATACACAGATGAATGAGATGAACAAAGATGCCATCGAAAAATTAGCGAGAAAAGCTTAGATAAAAAGGGGAAATGAACTATGATGCAGTCACTCTATACAGCTTCAACGGGGATGTTGGGGATGCAAACTCAAATCGATACTACGGCGAACAATATTGCCAACGTTAATACCATTGGATTTAAAAAATCGCGTGCAGAGTTTGCCGATTTGATGTATCATGTGATGGAGTATGCAGGAACAGCAACTAGTGATACCACACAAAGTCCAACCGGCATAGAAGTAGGGCTTGGTGTAAGGCCGACAGCGATTAATAAAATATTCTCGGAAGGTTCGTTGAAACAAACAGATAATCAACTTGATGTATCTATAACAGGGAATGGATTTTTTAAACTGGAACTTCCTGATGGTACACAAGTATATACAAGAAACGGTGCGTTTAAACGCGATCAAAATGGTACTATAGTTAATTCTGATGGTTACAAACTGGTACCTGAGATTATTATCCCTGAGGATGCAACAAATATCTCTATGGGTACTGATGGTACGGTAAGTGTCGTGCAAGCAGGTCAAACCCAAGTAACGATTATAGGAAATATCTTAACCACTTCATTTATTAATCCTGCCGGATTGCACTCTGTTGGAGACAACCTTTATGTTGAAACCGATGCTTCCGGGCAGCCGATAGATGGTACACCGGGGCAGCAAGGTCTTGGTGTTCTTCGTCAGGGTTTTGTAGAACAAAGCAATGTTGAGCTTGTAGTTGAGCTTACTGATCTTATTACAGGGCAAAGAGCTTATGATGCCAACTCGAAAATCATCACAACAAGTGACGAGATGCTTCAGACTGTAAACAATCTCAAACGATAAAACAGCCTAAGAACAAATTGATACTTTTTAATATCAATTTGTTCTTTTTGTGTAATCTGCAACTTTAAAGAACTTCAAAAACCATTTTCGATATAATCGCGTAATTATTTTATAAAATTATAGGGAATATATATGCAAAAAGCAAATATCAATGGAAAAGTTTGGAGATTTGGAAAAGATATCGATACTGATCTTATCATCGCTGCTCGTTATCTTAATACTTCTGATCCAAAAGAGCTTGCTAAACATGTGATGGAGGATGCAGATCCGGAATTTGTCAACAAAATGCAACCGGGAGACGTTATCGTTGCAGATGAAAACTTTGGTTGTGGAAGCTCTCGCGAACATGCTCCTATAGCGCTTAAAGCTGCAGGTGTTGCTGCTGTTGTTGCCCCAACATTTGCAAGAATCTTTTACCGTAACGCTTTTAATATGGGGCTTCCTATATTTGAATTGCCTGAAGCCAGCGAGATCAACGAAGGTGATACGATCACGATAGATATGGATAACGGTACAATCACCAACCAAACAACAAACAAAACTTACAACTTCACACCAATTCCACCTTTTATGCAAGAGTTGATCGATGCAGGTGGACTGATGAGTTTTGCAAAAAAAGAGATAGAGGAAGGAAAATAATGAAATCTTACAAAATAGCACTCATCAAGGGTGATGGAATTGGTCCTGAGATTGTAGATGAAGCCGTTAAGGTTTTAGATGCTGTTGCATCGTGCTGTGGATTTGGCTTTAGCTATGATGAACTCTTGATGGGTGGCATCGCTTATGATATCACAGGAGATCCTCTACCGGCTGAAACGGTTGCAGGAGCTTTAAACTCCGATGCTGTACTTTTTGGTGCTATCGGTGGAGAGAAGTGGGACAATCTGCCTCGTGAAAAAAGACCCGAAAGTGGGCTGCTGCGCTTTAGAAAAGAGCTTGGTGTGTATGCAAACCTTCGTCCGGCCGTTGTTTATGATGAGCTGGCAAACGCATCATCACTCAAACCTGAGATCGTTCGTGGTGTTGATCTGATGGTGGTTCGTGAGCTTATTGGTGGTATCTATTTTGGTGAGCCAAAAGGGCGCGATGCAAATAAAGGGTGGAACACGATGGTGTACACCAAAGATGAGATTGTGCGCATTGCTCACCAAGCTTTTAAGATCGCTATGAGCAGACAAAAAAGGGTATGTTCGATCGATAAAGCCAACGTACTTGATGTCTCTCAACTATGGAGAGAAACTGTTGAAGAGGTGGCAAAAGAGTACCCTGAAGTAGAACTTTCTCACATGTATGTTGATAACGCTGCGATGCAGCTTATCCGTGATCCGAAACAGTTTGATGTGATGCTTACAGGAAACATCTTTGGAGATATCCTAAGTGATGAAGCTTCGATGCTTTCCGGTTCTATCGGACTGCTTCCTTCAGCTTCTGTTGGAGCAAAAATTGGTGTGTATGAGCCTATTCATGGTTCTGCTCCAGATATTGCAGGGCAGGGGATTGCCAATCCGATAGCAACTATCTCGTCTGCTTCAATGATGCTTCGCTATGCTTTAAATGAAAACGAAGCAGCAGACAAAATCGATGCGGCGATTAAGCGAGCACTAAGTGAAGGGTACAGAACTGGGGATCTTGCGCAGTTTGATGCAAAAGAGATCTGCTCAACAAGTGAGATGGGTTCTATCATCGCCAACTATATAGCAAAGTAAGACAATGCAGACATTGACCTTAGCAAATATTTATGAACTTCAGGGCTTAAAAGAGGAAGCTTTGGAAATCTATAAGGGGGTGTTGAAAAAAGATCCTAACAATGCTGAGGCAAAGGTTGCCATTAGAAGATTTTCAGGTGTAAGAAAGAAGTTTTTAAAGGTAAACTCGCAGATGAAAGAGTTTTTTATCAAGATGGATACTGACGTAGAGTTTAAAGAGTTTGAAAGGTGGTTGTTAAAAGCATGGAACTAAAAGATGTTATACTCTCGACATTGGCAGAGATGGAAGATGGTGCTGTAGGTGAAGATATTCAAGAGCAACCAAAAATTACTGAAGTGCAACCTGCAACACAACAACTATCAAACATAACCAGTGCAGATAACGAAGTGATGTTTCTTAGTGCTATCAGAGAGAGACTGTTGGTTCTTTTTGAAGGTTTTCAAGCACCGAACAACTCAAATCTTGAAGCCAAGATCGATATGACACTCAACTTTTTAGAATATACTCTAGCAACCATAGATGAGCGACTCGAGGCTATTAAAAAGGACAATATCTAAATGACATACCGCGTACTTATCGATGCCAATGATGAAAAAGGTTTGGTTTATAAAGTTTCAAGTCTCTTTTTTAAATACGATCTCAACATCCTTTCAAACAGTGAATTTGTTGATAAAGAGAGTAATAAGTTCTTTATGAGAAGTGTTGTTGATGGTGCTATCGATAAAGAGGAGCTCACCAATGCTCTTTTGGAAGTATTGCCAAAAAATACTGCTGTTAGGGTGATTGAACCCAAAAAGAAAAACATTATCCTTATGGCAACAAAAGAGATGCACGCTCTTGGAGATATTTTGGTGCGCCATGAAGAGGGTGAACTTGATGCCAATATTTTGGCAGTGATCTCAAACTATAATCTGCTTGAGCCGTTTGTTTCAAAGTTTAATATACCATATATCACGATATCGCATGAAGGTTTGGAGCGTGGGGAGCATGAGAGTAAGATCATTGAAGTGATCAATGGTTTTGAAGATGTAGACTACATTATATTAGCCAAATATATGAGAATTTTGACACCAAGATTTGTTGAGGCGTTTGAGGAGAAGATTATTAACATTCACCATTCATTTTTACCCGCTTTTATAGGTGCAAACCCTTATAAGCAAGCGTATGACAGAGGCGTAAAGATTATTGGTGCAACAGCACACTTTGTCAATAATAACCTCGATGAGGGGCCGATTATTGCTCAGGATGTTATCGATGTTAATCATGCCCATAACTGGAAAGACATGCAGCGCAACGGAAGAGATGTTGAAAAAGTGGTACTTTCACGTGCCCTTAAACTTGCACTTGAAGATCGTATCTTTGTGTACGCTAACAGAACGGTTATCTTTTAAAAACAATGTCTTTTCATCTTGTACTTGTCCACCCTCAGATCCCCAACAACACAGGTGCCATAGGCAGACTGTGTGTCAATGCCGGCGTAATTTTGCATATTATCAAACCGATCGGTTTTGATATCAGCGAAAAAGCGGTAAGACGTGCCGGACTTGATTATTGGGATAAACTTAATTTGCATGTTTGGGAGTCATTAGATCATTTCTTTGCAAATAACAACATTGCATCTAACGCCTATTTTGCCACTACAAAAACTGACAAACCCTATTTTGAAGCACCTTTTAAAGATGGGGATTACATCTTTTTTGGAAGTGAAACTGCCGGTATTCCTGAAGATATTTTAGGAAAATACAAAGAGCAGTGTATAACAATACCGATGACAAAAGATGGTAGAAGTCTGAATCTTGCCATCAGTGCAGGTGTAGTTCTTTACGATGCTATCAGACAAACATTTGAGAGTTTTGAGCGAGGGTAGATAGATGGAGTTTTTAGATATAGTAATGCTTGCGGCGTTTGTTTTGTTTATGGTATTTATCTTTAGGGGATACCATAAGACAAAATCTCAAAATAGGGAAGAACAAGAGCAGAAGAAAAAGTGAAATCTTTTAAATTTTTAACCTGCTGTTTGTATTCCCGCTAAACCTCTTAAAAGAGATACCAAATATCACAAAGAGCCAAAAAAGCAAAAAAGTTTAGAAGACAAGTTGCTATGGAGAATTTAGTTTTCGAGCAGATAATTGTTTAATCATACTTTATCTAACGGTTGAATTGAGAAATATTTGAGCCGCAGGGTCAAATATTTCTCTCCAATGATTTGTTATATCCTATTTTTTAAATTATTTGGATTTCTACTCGTATGAAATATAGCTAAAATCATAATAATATCTTGATATTGTTCATATACTATAACATAGGGAAATTTATCCATTAAAACTTTTTGTGCCGTCTTTGTTTCATACTGATACAAATTTGGGAATTTTACTATTTTTTCAAAAGTAGAGTCCAAATGATAGATAAATTTTTCTTTTAATTTAACATCAATTTGAGAATAATATTTTAAAGCTTCGTATAAATCTTCTTCAGCTTTTGGATAAAGTTTAATTTTCATTGTTTATTAAAATATTATTTTTGATCTCATCCCAGGATCTACCTATATCTCGATTATTGTGAAACGATATAATTCTTGAATTTAATTCTTTTTTTTGCTCTACTGAAAGTTTTAAATCATTTTTATCTATTTTGTATTCATAAATATTGTTTTCAACAATAAATTGTAATGCTTTTAAAATTTCATCTTTAGAATGATTAAAAAACTGCTCCACTTTCGGCTCTTGAATTGATAGATATAGCATAATACACCTTTTATCTCTTTTCCTTCTGCGAGTCATTATAACAAAACTCAAGTGAATTCCACTTGAGTTTTTATCTATTTTTCAAAAACTAAAACAAATCTATTGGTTCCACTAATATCCCCAACATAACGCCATCCTTTTTTGTATAGCTTTACCATTGTTGTCTTACCACTATAATCACCGCTACAAGTCATTTCACGGTAGTGTAAAATAATTTCTGTAAATTCCAAATTGACTATGATTGCAAAAAAATTAAAAGGATGGTAGAAATGGA
>VCAY01000029.1 GCA_013607635.1 Campylobacterota bacterium | reverse complement strand
TTACCACTGGTATCATAGAGAGGTGAAATTAAAATATTTGATTTACTGGTCTTGATTTTGGGGTACATTATAGATTTTGATGAAGCGCTTTTTGGTACTACATCTCCGGGAATCATTAGCGGTTTGATTCCAGATCTTTGGTGTGGCATTTTGAGTGCCTTACCTATTGCTGGAGCGGTTGGATTTATCTGGCTGCAATATATAGCTTCCCCTGCAAAAGAGGAAATCTAACTCTTTGGGATACTCTTTATAAAGCATCGGTGAATCAAGATCAACATACTTGATCACATCACGGTACTTAGCAGCTAAGTAGAGTGCAGCGTTGATTGAGCAGGGACCCTCCAGCATTGAGCCAAACATACATCTAACGCCCTGCTCTTTGGCAAACTCTAAAATCTCCTCCGCTTTACTCACACCACCACACTTCATCAATTTAATATTGATCATATCAGCAACCTTTCCTTGCACAATCTTTTGCACATCAGCGAGTGTAAATGCCGACTCATCCGCTAAAATTGGGATGGGTGAGTAGTTTGTGATTGCACCAAGCCCTGCAATATCATCTGCACGAACCGGCTGTTCAATGAGAGCAATATTTTGAAGTCCCCTCACACCATCGATATAGCGAAGTGACTCTTGAACACTCCAAGCTTGATTGGCATCGATCAGCAGTGTCATCTTTGGCAACTCTTGAGCTATCTTAGATGTAGCCTCAATCGCATGGGCAATATCACTGCCAAGTTTTATTTTGAGTATCTCAAACCCTAAAACCTCAGCCTCTTTAGCATCTTGCAGCATCTTCTTGCTTGTGTCAAGGCTGATGGTGATGTCGGTTTTGATCAGCTCTATCTTTTTTGGCTTGGTTGTTACATGTAGCGCTATATCAAGTGCCGCTTTAGCAGAGGAGCCGATACCTGCGCTATGGATCATTTTAAGGGCATCTTTACCATCTTTTCCTAGTAGCGATGGGGTAAGCTTTGTAATATCGTTTGCGATGGTTTGAAGATCCTCTCCCGTGATCGCCTTAGTTGCCGGAGCTTCTCCAAAACTCACACTTCCATCCTCAAACACCACGCGTACTCGCACAAACTCCACACTCTCAACTTGTCGCAGTGCCGTTACAAAAGGGGTTTTGAGTGGAATCGATTCTTTTGTGAGTGTGATTCTTTCTATCTTCATTGCGCTATCCAGATCAAAATGTACCCAACACCAAGACCACCAAAGGTACCAATGAGATACCCGGCAATCGCCATCAACACACCGATACCTACGAGTTTTTTATCGTAAGTTGCTGCCAAAATGGGAGCAGACGCCACCCCGCCAATGTTACTAAGGGATGCTACACTGATGCTAAAGAGATCAAGCTTAAAAAGTTTTGCTCCCACTGCCATTATAAAAAAATGTACTGCCAAGATACAAAAACCGGCAACAACATAAATCCCCACACCACTAAAACTCTCTATCGTTGCGCGTGAGCCTATGAGGGCAACTAATAGATACAGCATCGTGCTGGCTAATTCACTTGAGCCGTTTAGCTCTCTTAGTTTTGTCAACGATCCAGCGATCCCCATAACTGCAGCTACGACAACCACCGTTGTAGTGGTGTTTAAAAAGGTGATCCACGAGGCGATAAGTTGTGCCAAAAATGAAGCAACAAACGCTAAAGCCACTAACAGCCAGTACCGTTTTGCCCCAATGGTGCAAGAGCATCCAATCTCACACACAACACTTTGCGTACTTTGCGCTCCCACATAGCGGTTAAACAGATTGGCAAAAGGGACTAAAAAAAGTAAAAGTGCCACCCACAATGTATAGTTCACACTATCAACAACCATCGCAACCCCAAATGTCTCTTCACTTACTTGCAGTGCCGCTCCAACGGCGATCATATTGGCGGTGCCACCCATCCAGCTTCCAGCCAACGCGCCAAACGCCCCTGCACTCTCTTGCTCAAACCCAAAGAGCCACACCACCACAACAAAAGCAAACGCGATCGAAAAAACAGCTAAAAGATACGCACCAAGAAGTTTTTTACCAAGTTTAAAAAAATCACGCAGATCCACTTGAAGCAAGATCAAAAACAGCATCGCAGGCAAAAGGTTTGCTTTGGCAAGTTTATAGATGGTCGTTAGTTCTTCATTATTTGCAAACACTCCAAAAGAGGCAAGCACCATAGCAAAACCATATACCATCACAATTGAGGGCACATACCGAAATAGCTTTAACTTGCTTTTTTGCTCAAACAGGTAAAAAGATGTTGCCAACAATGCAAGGATAAAGAGGTATGTTATCGGATTGGTGATCAAAAACTTGCCTTATTTTTTATCTAAGTGTATCATAAAAGAAATGATTTTAAAGGCTATCGGATGAAAAAAAGTTCACTTTTGTCACTCTTTTTACTCGCTACAACAAGTTTTGCAAACTCCAGCACAGAACTACAAAACAGCTCACTCGTTATCTACAACCAAAACGCCGCACTTGTGCATGAGCAACGAACGCTGCATCTCACACCCGATACAAAACAGATCATCTATGAAGATGTCGCAGGTACCATCAACACAGACTCGGTCAATGTCAAGTTCCCATCTGGGGTCAAACTGCTTACACAGCAGTACAAATATGACAAGCTCACTCTTACAAAACTGCTTCAAGCACACATCGGCAAACAAGTGAAGGTTAAACTCGATAAAAAAACCATCACAGCCACACTCCTAAGTGCAGAAGATAGAGCGCTTGTAAAAACGCAAGATGGTAAAATCTTTACGACAAAAACAAAAAATATCATCTTTGAAACGATCCCAAAAACACTCATCACCAAGCCCTCTTTGGTTTGGAATATTCAGACCGATAACAAAATCGATGCAGAGCTAGAGATGGACTACCTCATTTCAAACATCTCATTTACCAGCAACTATGTACTTGATTTTCAAGGTGAGAGTGGCAATCTTACAGGATGGCTCACAGTAGATAACCGCAGTCAAAAAGCGTTTCACAACACCAAGCTCTCTTTTTTGGCAGGTGATGTGAATTTTGCAAGCCAACCTCAGCCACTTACCTACAAAGCGATACGCGCTACTGCAGTTATGCAAGACTCTGTAGCGATTAACACCCCATTTGAAGGGTATCACCTCTACACTATCCCTTTTAAAGTCAACATCGCCAACAATGAAAAAACACAGATCAAATTTCTTGACCTGCAACAGATCAAAGCTACTAAAGAGTATATCGCTACGCTTAGTAATCCTCTGTATCTTCAAGGTGAGATCAAAAGTGATGTGATGCAACAGATTGTTTTAGAGCCTCTAAGTGAACCTCTGCCAAAAGGGGTGGTTCGCATCTATGCAAAACAGGGTGATCAAACGATCCTTTTGGGTGAAGATCGCATTAAACACACACCTAAAAGTACCAAAATCACTCTTAATATTGGGAAAAACTTCGATCTTAAAGTGACCCAGACAATTATCAGCAAAGACAAGCAAAAAGATTCTATCGCTTCAAAGGTGCTCTACACAATCAAAAACAGCTCCGATGCAACAAAAAAAGTGACACTTCTTGTTCCATTTAGTAAAGATAAGAGTGCAAAAGTTTTTAGTAAGCAAAAATTCAAATTTACCAAGGGGAATTTTGCTACATTTACAATCAATGTACCTGCAAATACAACGAGAAATTTTGTAGCAGAATTTGAGAAAAACAGAGTGAAATAATGGCAAAATATATCATACTCGATACAGAAACAACAGGAACCGACGAAGAAGACAGAATCATCCAACTAGGCTATATGGTGCTAGGTGACAAAGAGATCGAAGTGCATAACGAATTTTGCTCCAGCGATGTCGCCATTAAAATCCCGGCGATGGAAGCACATGGGATCACCCCTGAGATGATCGAGGGAAAACCACCTTTTAGTGAGCTTAGTAGTTTTACCAGACTGCAAGAGCTCAACGATGCGAGCAATTATATGATCATCCATAACGCCCCGTTTGATCTTGGGATGTTAAAAAAAGAGGGGTTTGCATGCCAAATGAAGCTTATCGACACCCTTAGAGTAGCAAAACATATCTTCGATGATGAGGAGGCACACCGCTTGCAATATTTTCGCTATAAACTCGGCATCTACAAGTATGAGCAAGAGGAAGCTAATAAGCTTGGCATCGAGGTTAAAGCACACGATGCTATCGGGGATGTTTTGGTGCTCAAACTCTTTTTAACTGAACTGAAAAACGCAGTACAAAAAAAGTTTCCTGACGTAAATGCCGTTGAAAAGATGGTGCAGCTTACAAAAGAGCCGATCCTTATAAAAACCTTCCGTTTTGGTAAATACCGCGGCAGAGCTGTGAGTGAAGTAGCGCAAGAAGATGCCGGGTATCTTCGCTGGATGCTAAACAATATGGAAAACCTTGATGAAGATATGCGCTATACAATCAACGAGCACCTACAAAACCAACTACCATAAATAACACCAACGCGATCAAACCACTGACAAGCGCGTAGGGAAGTTGTGTTTTAACATGCTCTACCACATCACACCCAGAAGCGAGCGAGGAGATGATGGTGGTGTCTGAGATGGGTGAGCAGTGATCACCAAACACCCCTCCGCTAATCACCGCACCAATAACTAACGCAACATTACCATCAAGCCCTACAGCCATCGGAAGTGCTATGGGGATCATGATCGAAAATGTCCCCCAGCTTGTTCCTGTGGCAAAGGCGATGATCGCACTTACGACAAACACCACAGCCCCAAGAAGCGTTACATCTAACGATGTCTGGGCAAATACAGCGAGATAGGCTCCCGTTTGTAGCATCAACGTTACCTTGCCTATCCCAAATGCAAATAGCAGCACCATAGCAATGGGAAAAAGTTTTTTCGCTCCAATCAATGAAGCTTTGAAAAACTCTTTTGTCCCCATCACACCTTTTGTTTTGTAAAAAACAAACATAAAAAACAGCGTTACCAAAGTGGTGTAAAAGATCGAACTTGAGCCACTGCCTTTGAGGATATCACCCTCGCCCGTGATGTATAAAAAGAGAAACATCAACCCCACTAGCAAAACAATAGGCAACACCATCAAAGAAAGGGAGCTGCCATGTTTGGTTTTGTACGGCTTGTAAGGTTTAATTTGAGCATTTTGCATCGCCTTGGTATCAAGACCCAACCAGATCACTAAAAAAGTGACAACCAAAGCACTTATGGCATAAAAGTTAAAAAAAACAGACGCTATCAAGAGGGAAACGCTATCTATTTGGATCACTCCAGCATCTATCTGTGTGACCAAAAGCCCAAGAAGTAACGCTCCCCAGCCGTTAAGCAGTATGAGCGAGCTAACCGGAGCAGAGGTGGAGTCGCACACATAGGCAAGTTTTGCACGACTCACCCCCTCTTTGTCACACAGCGATTTACCTACAGCTCCAGCGATAAGTGAAGTGATGGAAGATTCGATAAAGATCACTACACCGATGATATAACTCACCATCAAAGCAGATCGCGGGGATCGAACCAGAGATTTTTTCTCACTCATATAACTTACAAACGACCCAACAGCACCTGAGCGCTCCAGCACCTCCATGATACTACCCACCAAAATGGCAAATGCAAGTGTTTTAAGGATCCATGTTTGAGACAATAAAGAGATAAAAAGTGAGATGAGTGCATCAAATGTTGCAACAATTGCAAAATCTTGCAGGATCAAAACCCCTAAAAAAATCGCACCAAAGAGTGAGAGCAAAACACTCCGTGTATAGAGTGCTAAAAAAATCGCAAGAAGTGGAGGAACAACAGATAAAAAACTTGGCTCAACCATCTACAAGATTAAAACTCTATCTCAAAGAGCATGATCCCATTGCGTCCAAAGAGTTCTCTGTACTCTTCACACTCTTTTTGCTCAATCACACTAAAGCCGAGTTTTTTATACAAAAGTTCCGTCTCAAGTGAACCTATCTCCACGATAGTTCGTGCTTTTGTATAGCCGCGAAGTCTTGCATTGAGCAGCGACTTTTGCATCAAAGTTTTCAGCACACCCACATCTAAAAAGCCCTCTAGCTCTTCTAAAAAATCAAACATCAAAGTAGAGTTTTTGATCTCAAAACTGCATCCAAAATAGATCTCTAAACTATCCTTGATAACTTCACAACACCCAATCTCTTGGAGTGCTTTTAAAAAAGTATCTTTATTGGAGATTCGAGGCTCATAACTACAAAGTGTACCTACATCCTTGCCGTTAATCTGTGCTATGAGAAAATTTGTATAGTGGCAGTAGCTCTTTGCATCAGTTTGTACCAACTTCTCTAGCTTCTCTAAAATGTGTGCATCATCGTCTGTTTCAAATAAAAGATCAAAGAGACCATCTTTTTTACCTGCTCGAGAACTTTGTAGTATCATCTTTGCCAAGAAAATTGCATCGGTTTGTGTTGCTTTTTTGATAGTTATGCCCATAATTTTCTACTTTAATCAAAATCAAATATCCCTAATAGTACCATACTTTATGATAAAAACTTTCTTAAGTCTTATAAGTTTCACACTATTTGTTTATGGATCGCAGCAATATCTCTTGGTTGTTGCTGATGATTTTAACGCTACAACGGCAAAACTCAGCGTGTATGAGAGCTCACGACAAGTGTTTAAAGATATCGATGTAAATCTTGGGAAAAAGGGTCTTGGATGGGGGATCGGTTTGCATCATTTCAATCACAATCCCACAGAACCACTCAAATATGAAGGGGACAAAAGGGCTCCCGCCGGTATATTTAAACTCACAACTGCCTTTGGTTACAAACGTGACAATAATCTCACATTTCCTTTTTTATATCTTACAGATGATACCATCTGTGTTGATGATAGCAACTCACACCACTACAATGAAATTCTCTATACAAAAAAGAGAGCACATATCAAAAGTTTTGAGAGGATGCTCAGAGAAGATGGGCAGTATGAGTATGGCATCGTTGTTGCACACAATCCACAACAACAAAAAGAAAGAGGCTCGTGCATCTTTTTACATGTACAAAAAGCCCCTCATCATCCAACTGTAGGGTGTACATCTATGAAAAAAGGGGATATCCAAAAAATTATAAAATGGTTAGATAGTAAAAAAGATCCTATTTTCATACAGGTTCCAAAGAGATATTTACCGGAAGTTTACAAACTCTATCCTGAGCTAAAGGGGACTAATCATCCTCTTTAGTCATTCTCTCTTTAGCCTCGATCCCCATCAAAAAAAGACCGGTTTTTAGGCTGAGTGCTACAACACTTAAAAGTTTTAGCAGTTTTGCTTCATCCTCGGTGCCGATGATGCGTACATCGTAGTAAAATTTATGCAGTGATGCAGCTAACGCTTTGAGATAGTCCGGCAGTTTTTGGATCTGGCGGGAAGCAAAAGCATCTTCGATCACTTCCGGCAACAAAAGTGCATCAAACAACAGTGTGTCTGCCTGCTCACCAAGGTTTTTTAGTGTTGCAGCGGCGATATCCTCTTGACTCACTTCTGCTTTGGCAAGGAGTGTTTTGATCCTTGCATGAGCATACTGAATGTAAAAGATAGGATTTGAGCTATCTTGCTTTTTAAATTCACTCAAGTCAAACTCTAAAGCGGTATCACTCTTTTTGCTTGCAAAGATATAGCGAAGCGCATCAGATCCAATCTCCTCAACAATATCGCTCATAAGTATCACATTACCAGCGCGTTTACTCATCTTGTACGGCTCACCATCTTTTAAAAGGCTTACCATTTGAGAAAGCAGTACTTCAAGCTTCGTACTGTCATATCCAAGATACTCTACAGCCGCTTTGACACGAGCGATATAGCCGTGATGATCGGCACCCCAGATATTGATGTAGTGATCATACCCTCGTTCAAACTTTTGGTTGTGATAAACTATATCACCCGCGAGATAAGTTGGACGACCATCTTCGCGAACCACAACGCGATCTTTTGCATCACCTTTAGCTTCAGAGGCGATCCACACTTTGCCATCTTTTTCATACACACCTTCACCCATTTTTGCCATCACTCTGTCCCAATCTTCATAGAGTGTTGACTCATACACAAAGGTATCAAAAAAGATGTTGGTATCACCGAGGTCTTTAACGATGATCTTCATCACCTCATCTTTAGCCCACATCGCAAGCTCTTTTTGGCACGATTCATCTTTAAATATCTCTATACCAAACTTCTCAATAGCCCCTTGCGCAAGTGTTTCAAGGTACTCACCACGGTAGTAAGACTCAGGATACTCAACTGCCTCTTTTAAGATATTCTCTCTTGCATAAAGCTGAATAGAAAGCCCCAAAAGATCGATCTGATTACCAGCATCGTTAACATAATACTCAGCGGTAATGTCATAACCCAGATGTTTTGCCAAGCGATAGAGCGTATCACCATACACCGCACCTCTGGCATGCCCTATATGCAGTGGTCCAGTAGGGTTAGCAGAGACAAACTCCAAAAGGATCTTTTGCGCTTTTTGTTGCTTCCCAAACTCTGCAGGGTTTTCGAGTGCCCACGAAGCATACTCAGCTAAAAAATCTTCACTAAGTCGGAAGTTAAGGTACCCCTTTACAGACTCAACACTGCTAAAAACAGCAGTATCTTCAAAGGAACTCGCAAGCTCCTGGGCAATCACCATAGGAGATTTACGCAACTCTTTTGCTAATGAAAATGCTATAGGGGTGGCGAAGTGACCAAAGGAGCGGTCACGCGGTTTTTCTAAAATAACTTCGCGACCAAGTTTTTCGCGAAGTATCGCAGATACTCGTTGTTTCAAGGCTTTTTACGCCTGTGTAGTCGTTTTGGGTGTCTCTTCGCTAGACGCTACCGTTGCATCACCTTCAACTTTTTTAGGCTCCTCTGCAGCAACCTCTTCCCCTTTTGCTTCTTTCATCTCATCTTTGAAGTTTCTGATCCCCTTACCTAAACCTTTTGCAAGTTCTGGAATCTTTTTACCGCCAAATAAGATCACAACAACGGCCAAGATTATCAGCCATTCATATCCACCAGGTAAACCCATACAATTTCCTTTTTTATTATTTTAGTATGTGATTATATCACTGTTTTTCTGTATCTTCTCTTATCGCGAAGATTTTACATATCTTCCCAGCTTTGCACAAAACTGTTAATGCGATCATTTGGGATCTTCAGTCGTGCAGTAATCGCTATTTGTTTAAGCACCTCAGCCGCAACATCAAGATCATCGTTGATCACTAAAAAATCATACTCGGCGATACGCTGTATCTCACGCCTTGCCATCTTCATACGATTTTGAATAACATCTTCATCATCTGTTGAGCGCGCTCTTAGTCGTCGCTCTAGCTCTGAAAGTGTCGGGGGTGAGATAAAAACCGATGTCGTAATATCCCCAAGCCTGTTTTTTACAGCTGTGTTTCCCTGCACATCAATATCAAAAACAACCAGTTTCCCTTCTGAAAGTGCTTGTTTAACCGGCAACAATGAAGTGCCATAATAGTTACCATGTACAAGAGCGTATTCTAAAAAATTATCGTTTTCTATCTCTTTTTCAAACTCCTCTTTAGTAACAAAATGGTAATGCACACCATCCTCTTCCCCTTCACGCATTGCACGAGTAGTTGTAGAGATCGAAAAATAGTACTCCCCTATATCATCTGCTATCTTATTGATAAGTGAACTTTTTCCTGCTCCACTAGGACCAGAAAGAACTAACACAACACCATTGTTCTCAACTATCACTTATCATCCCCTATGGTTATATTGATATTGATCTTCATCCCTTGCATCGATGCTGCCACATCTTTGTCACTAAGTGCTTCAAGAAGTTTTTTTAGCGCTTGAACGCCATCTGCACTTTGAGACTCCTCTTGTTGCTCTTCATCTTGGATCTCGCCATCTAACACATCCTCCTGCACACTCTCTTGCGCATCCTCTTCCCCAAGTGCTACTTTAAGCTCATGACTCGTAAGCCCATCAAGTCCAAGTTCACCCTCTGCGATATCTAAAAGGGTCTCTACGTCCACTTCACTTTCGAGTTCTTCAGGAGTTAGTTGTGCAACTGCTTCTTCTATTTGAGACTCTAAATCTTCCTCCTGTGGTTCCTCCTGCAATTGTGATTCATCAATATCTTCAACATCTTCAAGATCTTCCGGTAACTCTAACTCCTCTTGGAGTGTTTCTTCAACCTCTTCCTCTAGTGTCTCATCCAAATCTTCAGCCTCATCTGTTACACCCTCCTCTTCAAGTTCATCAAAAGTATCCGGCAACTCTAGCGCATCAATCTCGTCACTCTCCGTTTCATCAAGTAGATCTTTCACACGCTGTGCCTCTTCGCTATCCAACACGCTCTCACTCGAGGTTTCAGGATCGTCTGTATCACCTAAATCATCTAACTCTTCAAGCTCATCATCCGATACAAACTCCTCCTCACCATCTAGGCTAATCTCTTCATCAATATCCAGATCCTCTTCTACTGTAGCCTCTTGCGCAGGTTCATCAAGATCGGTAACATCTGTATTTTGTGCGATCTTATTACCAAAAACAACAAAAAGCTCTACAAGATCAGTCGGTAAAAACGGTTTTGTCAAGTTTGCTGAGAAAGAATCATTATCTTGAGTACTTCTAGCATGGATATAAAGCGATTCTTTGAAACTTATGCGCTCTTGAAGTATCTGCAGCATATTCTCTTCATACTTGGTGTCATCAATCACTACCAAATCATAATCTGTTGCCCCAACAGCATCCAAACTATCAACAACATCAAGTTCATCTGATCTTTTTTGTGCACTGAGAGTAACTAGTTTCGTAACAACCGGGTTGTCATTTATAAGAAGGATCTTCACATTTTTTCCTTTTGTGTAAGGGATGATTTGCAATTAGCTTAATTGTATCAAAAAAAGATTAAAAAAGTATTTGTAGCATATTAAATACCTCTTGCATCTCCCCTTTAACAATCAACAATGTTGCTGTCAATGTAGCAACCAAAACAACAAAAGCCACCATAATCTTGATAGGAAAACCGATCACAAGCAAGTTAAACTGCGGCATCGTTTTCATAAGCATCCCAAAGATCACATCAGCTAACCAAGAAAGTGCAATGATGGGAAAAGCGATCATAAACCCCACCATAAACATCCTCGATGTTGCATGCAGAGTATAATCAAAAAGGTTTTGTGTCATCAAAAACCCACCCAAAGGGATCGTTTTTAAAGATGCATCAACAAACAAAAGTACCCAATGGTGTAAATTAAGCGCAAAAAGTACCATCAGTGCCAAGAGTGAGAGAAACTGCGATATGATAGGCATAGAAACGCCTGTTTGGGGATCGATCGCGCTTGCAAGGGAAAACCCCATCATAAAAGATATCTGCCCACCGGCAAATGTGATCACATTATATGCTAACTGTAAAATAATACCAACTGAAAGCCCCAGCATAACCTCACTCAAACTCGCAATAATCAATGTAGGGATATCGATACTTATCGTCAAAGGTGGCATAGAGGGGTAAAAAACGATCGTAAAAAAAAACGCCATTGCAGCTTTAACTTTCATGGGGATATTTTGGTGTGAAAAAATCGGCACAGCCATAAAAAGTGATCCAAATCGAAAAAAAAGCAAAAGAAAGGCAACAACATTGTATTCGTTAAATATTGCAGCCCACTGCATCTTATTTCTCCTCTATAAGCTGCTTGTTTTCTAACTTGTAAACTTTGTCACACATATATGCCAGTTTTGTATCGTGAGTGACAAGCACCATACCTGCACCACTGTTTTTACAATAATCAAAAAACAGATCCATCACCTCTTTGGCTGTTGAAGCATCGAGGTTTCCTGTTGGCTCATCTGCAAAGATGATACTTGGCTGTTTCGTAAGTACCCGCGCTATCGAGATCCGTTGTTGCTGTCCACCGGAGAGCTCTGTTACTTTTTGCTCCATGCAGTGCTTGACATCAAGTTTTTCTAACAGATCCTCATCGATCTTTTTGCCTGAGAGTATCTCTGAAACTTCTAGGTTTTCATACGCACTAAGACCACGAAAAAGGTAATGAGACTGAAAAACAAGCCCAATTTTTTCCCTTTTAAGCTGCATGAGTTTTTTTGGTTTGAGACTGTAGATATCTTTGCCAAAAAGTTTTACCTCTCCGGCGTTTGGTTTTAAAAGTGAAGAGATGATATGTAGCAACGTTGATTTTCCACTGCCACTTTGTCCAATGATCGCAATACTCTGTTTTTTTTGCAGATCAAACGAGACATCTTCAAAAAGATCATAATCAAATGAGTGCGCTAAATTTTTGGCTGATAATATTTCCATAAAAAGATTATATTGAAAAGTTACTAAATTAGTTCTAAGAGATAAAAGGGAGGGGTGGGAAGCCTAAAGGCTTATCCCATTTGTGCAGCTACTTCTGCTGCGAAGTCATCTTCTTTTTTCTCAATACCTTCACCCACTTCTAAACGGATGAAGTCAACGATCTCAGCAGTTCCGCCAAGCTCTTTAGCAGCAGCTTCAACAGCCTGTGCTACCGTTTTTTTGTCATCAAGAACATAAGTTTGATCTAGTAGTGCTTGTTCTTTATCTAAAGTTGTGTTGTCATCAACAAAACGAGCTAATGATCCAGGGATAATTTTATCCCAAATTTTTTCAGGTTTACCCTGCTCTTTTAGCATCGCCTTAATATCTTCTTCTGCTTGCTTCATAACTTCATCGGTAAGTTGCATCATAGAAACATACTGAGGAACGTTTTTAAGAGTTTTTCCTAAACGAGCAAGCTCTTCATTCTCTTTTTTGATCGCCTCAATGCGACCTTTTGTTTCAGATTCTACAAACTCCGGTGAAAAATCTCTGTATGAAAGCACTTGTGGCTTCATCGCAGAAGCGTGCATTGCGATCTGCTTTAGTACCGGTCTCATACCCTCTGCAGTTTTCGCAGAGTCACATTTTGCTTTAACGATCACTGCAATACGGTTGTTTGAATGCACATAACCGTTCATCGCTACAGTCTCATCTTCAGCCTCTAGTGTTCCAAAACGGCGAAGTTCGATCTTCTCACCGATTTTAGCTACTGTTTCAGTAAAATAAGAACCAAACTCAGTTCCCATTACACTTGCAACATCAGAAGGGTTTGTGTTGTAAACCTCTTCGGTTGTTTTTAAAACAAGCTCTTTAAAACCGTCGTTTTGTGCAACAAAGTCAGTTTCTGAGTTGATCTCAACAACCGTTGCTTTTGAGAAGTCATCAGCGATCTTAAGTCCAACTAGACCTTCAGCTGCAACTCTATCTGCTTTTTTCGCAGCTTTAGCCATACCTCTCTCTTTTAAAAGCTCTTTCGCTTTTTCCATATCTCCATCAGCTTCAACTAAAACTTTTTTACAATCCATCATCGGAGCGTCAGTTGCCGCTCTGAGCTCTTTAACCATTGCTGCTGTTACTGCTGCCATAATTATGCTTCCTCTGTAGTTGTTTCTTCAGTTGCCACTTCTTCAGTAGCCACTTCTTCAGATCCCTCTTCTTGCTGCTCATCATCAGCACCTTCAGCCAATGCTTTTCCTTCGTTGATCGCTGCTGCAATCTCATTACAGAAAAGTTGAATAGAACGGATAGCATCATCATTTCCAGGGATTGGGTAGTCGATAAGGTCTGGATCACAGTTTGTATCGAGTGGTGCGATCACAGGAATACCAAGACGTCTAGCCTCTAAAACCGCTGTATGCTCTTTTGCAGCATCGATGATAAAGATCATATCTGGGAGTTTTTTCATATCGCGGATACCACCGAAATATGACTCTAGCTTCTCTTTTGTTCTGTTGAGCATCAACGCTTCTTTTTTTGTTAAAAGATCGATCTGACCGTTTTCTTGCATCTGTGTTATTGTGTCAAGTTTACGGATCGATTTTTGAATAGTTGGGAAGTTTGTAAGCATACCACCTAACCATCTGTTGTCAACATAAGGCATTCCACAGTTTTGTGCCGCTTCTCTTACTGAGTTACGAGCTTGTTTTTTTGTACCGACAAAAAGTACCGTTTTACCTTCTGCGGCAGCGTCTACTACCACTTGATAGGTTTCACGGAAGTAACGAAGTGTTTTTTGAAGATCTAAAATATAGATATTTTTACGAACACCGAAAATGTATTTTTTCATTTTTGGGTTCCAACGACGTGTTTGGTGACCGAAGTGTACACCACACTCTAGCAAGTCTTTCATAGTTACCATGAAATATGTCCTTTTTTAGGCTTTCGCCTTTGATTTTTGATCATGTTAGTTTGCTTTGGAAAATGTCGGACAGTTGACCTTAAAAAAGGGACTGCACTAACATCTATGACATCACCTGTTGAATATTTTCCTGTATTTTAAGGAAAAAATCCGCGAATTATACTGCAAGTTTCTTTAAAATGTGCTTGACTTAACTACAAGAAAGCCGCGAGATCGCAAAGCTTGGTTTTAACCGCCTCCACATGCCCCTTGACACGAACTTTTTCCCATACAGCTCGCACAACACCTTCTGGATCGATAATAAAAGTTGAGCGAACGATCCCCATATATTCACGTCCGTAGTTTTTCTTGAGTTGCCAAACGCCCCACTCTTGCATCATTGCAGTACTCTCATCACTTAAGAGTGTAATGGTCAGCTCTTTTTTCTCGATAAAGTTGCGATGCCTTTTAGTTGAGTCTGCACTCACGCCAAGGATCACTGCATCCATATCACTAAACTCCGGCAATGCCTCACTAAATTCACACGCCTCAGTTGTACACCCCGGTGTGGAGTCTTTTGGGTAAAAATAAAGCACCACCCATTTACCTTTTAAATCTCTTAAACATATCTCCACATCATCTTGATTTGGCAGACAAAAATCTGGCGCCTTTGCTCCAACTTCGATCATATTTTTCCTCCTAATAGATAAACAATAAAATATACACTACAAGACCACTCAAAGATGTTAAAATAATTCCAATAAAACTTTTGAGTGCCATTTTTTTATGTATTGCAGACATATTGCCTGGTAATTGTTTTGCCTGATACCAATTTGAACCCCTAAAAATAGTTAGTGTCCAATATAAAAATGTTACAATGGCGATCGCTATATGCAACAGTAAAATTCCAAGTGAAAAAGTATAATTTGCGCTGGAGTCTTGCATAAAATATTCAAACCCGCCTTCACTTCTCACCCCATATTCAAAATAACCAACAACAATTACCGAAACAATATAAATGGCAACCTGCGTTATTGCATGCATAGTGAAATAACTTTTTTTTGCCAGTGCAATAGAACCATACAACAAAAATGGTAGTACAGCAACTATTAATGTTACCATATCCATAAAAAACGGTGCTTTTGTTCCCAAAAATCCTGTCGAAAACATATAATCCATCACTCTCCCTTTTTTTTGTTATATCGATAGTATATTGCAACTGTCATTATAAGAACTATAAATATAACGATAGTTATCTCTTTTAAGTACTGATTTATAAGCTCTTGATTCTCTCCGATAATATAACCGAGTAACACCAAAACCAAAGACCACATTCCAGCCCCAAGTGCCGTATAAAAACTAAACTTTGCAAGATTCATCCCCGCTAAACCTGCCGGTATCGAGATAAGCTGACGAATAGCGGGGATAAGTCTTCCAACAAAAGTGGAGATTGCACCGTGCTTTTCAAAAAAAGTATCCATTTTATGCAGCGATTTATGGGAGATGAAAAAATATTTTCCATACTGCATCAAAAAAGCACGACCCACAAAAAAAGCTAAAAAGTAGTTCACTAATGCCCCAAGAAGTGAGCCACCCAAAGCACTAAGCATCACTAACGTCATATCGATCTGCCCTTGCGAGACAAGATACCCAGCTGGTATGAGTACAATCTCACTTGGGAAAGGGATGAAGCTTGACTCTATCGCCATAAGCAAAAAAATCCCAACATACCCCCAAGCAAAGATCGTATCGACCAAAAGTTGTGCATACTCATGGATCATACAAAACTCCTCAAATCTTCGATCATCTGTTTTGCAACATCACCACTTCGATACTCTAAAAGCTTCTGGCTCTTTTGTTTGAGATTTGGCTCTTTGATTAGATGTAACAGCTCACTTTTTGGGTTTGCATCCTCTGTAAAACACCACCCCATCTCATGATCGACAATAAATTTTGCATTGTAGTACTGATGATTGCCGGCAGCATAGGGGTAAGGGATAAAAAAGGCAGGACAGCCGTTAGATGTAAGCTCCCAAAGTGTTGAAGCTCCTGCGCGACTCACTGCCAGATCGGCTTTAGCGATGAGGCTTGGCAGTTCTTTAGTAAAACCATAGAGATCAACACCATCGATCCCCATCGCCTCATAAGCTTTTTTTACCCGATCAAAATCAGCCTCGCCACACTGATGGATCACTTTAATACCTAGTTTTTTTAATTTCCATGCCACATCAAGGGCAAGATCATTAATCGCTTTGGCTCCTTGACTGCCACCCAAAAAGATCACCGTTTTTAAAGCCTCTCTTAGATGAGCAGTTTTGTAAAAGATCTCTTTAACAGGGTAGCCTTGGATCGGTGAGGTTGGATCGTACGCGCAGATAAAACGCTTGGCAAAAGGTTTTAAAATCTCGTTAAGTCTTCCTGTTTTTGCGTTTTGCTCATGGATAAACAGCGGTTTAAAGAGTGAAAGTGTCGCCAATGATGCTGGAGCTGCCGAGAAACCACCCACTGAGTAAGTTGCTTGAATATGGTGTTGTTTGAGTAGTTTTCGAGCCTCTAAAAACGCTTTAAAAACTCTCCAGAGTGCTTTGAGTTTCCCAAAACCTTTTTGATTGACAACCCCTGTAGTTTCTAAAAAATAGGTGTGGGAGAACAAGGAGTGATCTTGAAAATATTTTTGATCCTGCCCTTTAGTTGAGCCGATAAAGATCACCTCCATCCCATCTTTGAGTGCCGCTTCTACAAGGGACTCAGCAATCATCAGATGCCCACCTGTACCACCGCCTGTTATGCATAGTTTCACATCTTAGCCTTCTTAGATCCCATCAAAACCATCCCAACTGCAACAGAAGATCCAAGCATCGCTGAACCACCATAGGAGAGAAATGGTACCGATATCCCTTTGATTGGTGTGATACCACTGATCCCAAAAGCATTGAGCAAAAACTCTCCAGCTAACACAAGCCCTATCCCAATGCTAAAAAGATAGATCGTAGAATCTTGCGTTCTGTTAGCCACTTTAAAGATGCGCTGCAGTAGCCACATAAATAAAAACACCACAACTAAAATCCCTACAAAACCCCACTCCTCAGCGATCCCTGCTAAAACAAAGTCGGTATGCACCTCTGAGAGAAAACCGAGTTTAAATGTACCATTGCCAAGCCCTACCCCAAAAAGTCCGCCGTTATGAATAGCATTGAGTGAATGACCTATTTGGTAGGGCTCCACCTCAACAGGCACACGCAGTTTCTCTGCAATGAAACTGGGGAAAAAATCAAGCACCGTATTTTGCGCCAATGACCACCAAGACTTGATCCTTGCGATTCTATGCTCAGCTGTTAAGATAAAAACAACAACCGCTATCCCAAGAGCGCCTAAAATCGTTAAAAAAAAGCGAAAACTACTACCGGCAAAAAGCAACATAAACATCAATGTTGCACCAAGCACCACCACTTGACCAAGATCTTTTTGTAAAAAAGCGATAATAAACATCGCAGCCACAAATACAACCCCATAGGGCAAAAAACGGCGCAGTTCATCTTTGATCCCCATATCGTTATGGTGCCCCAGTTTTCGTGAAAAACTCCACGCCAAAAAGTACACAAAGCCAACTTTGAAAAACTCTACAGGAGCCAAAGAAAAACCGGCTATTTTCATCCAACGCTTTGCACCACCAACTTCTGAAACAATACTTGAGGGTAAAAAAGGCATCGCTATCATCAAGATCAGTGATCCTAAAAAAAGTGCCATCCCAAGGGGTTTGAGGTGTTTGTCGGGATCGCCAAGAGACAGCAGATAAATGATCACTATCCCTGTAAAACCAAAAATGAGTTGTCTGATCGCAAAATGAAACTCATTAACCCCAAAAAGCAATACGGTATATTCAGTAAGTGAATAGGTCATCACAATACTGATAGCTATTAACACAGCAACAATGGTAAAAAGTTTTCTATCTGCACCCATGGAATTACTTAATCTTATTGATTTTTAGCACAAACTCAACTTCAGGTTTTGAGAGGTGTAACTCTTTGGCGATTGTATCAACCGTGACACCCTGCTGATACAATGAAATAATTTTGTCATCATCATTGGCATGGATCGAAGTTGGAATAGATATCTGCTTGACACCGCTCTCTAATTGGGCAATTCTTTGTTGCATATCCCCTTCTATTGCGTCGATATTGGTTTGCAGCTGTTTAAGTGCCATTGAAAGGGGTTGTACCATATCGTACACACTACGCTCAATCTCCTGATAGATCTCATCATCGCTCATGCGATCTTTACTCTGCATACTGTTTTGAGCCTGTTCAAGTTTTCTCTTCAAATAAAACAATTCACGGTTTAGATCCTCCACCACAGAAGCAACTGAGCGAATATTTTTTGAGTAGGTGGTATCTTTTGTGTAAACATAGTACAAAAGATACAAGATGATCAAAGCCATCACTACTATGATATATTCTAATTTAAAATCAAACTGCGCTAAATAATTCACTTGTTTTTCTCTTTCATTTCGCGTATCATCACCCTCTCTCTTGCTGTCATATAAGCTGCCCACTCTTTTTCATCGCGCTCATGCATCCTTACAAGATGTGCCAAAGTGGGTGATTGTGCTTCAAAAAATACACCAACATCACGCTTTGGATGTACCGGCATCTCTATGCGTCCGTAATAGATCTTGCCAACCTCCAAAAC
>VCAY01000028.1 GCA_013607635.1 Campylobacterota bacterium | reverse complement strand
CTACAAAAAATTAAATTGCCTACTTTTGTGGGAATCTGCAAGTGGCTCTTTAGGAAACTTTTTTTCATATTTCAACTATATTTAAGCAATGAAATACAAAAATAGAAGTGTAGGCGACTGTTTCTTGCTACTGAGCCCTGTGGTTGTGTGCAGTCATTTTTCTCATAAAAAAAGAGGAGGAGCACATCGTGAAAGTTCTTCTAAAAATATTATTGGGTTTTGTATTCTTGTCACCTACCGTGATTTCTGCAGTAGATTTAGCATTTGATCAATTTTCAAACTACAGTGCTGATGGTTATAGTCGCGATGATGGTTGGAAAAACCAACTTAAAGTCAAAGACAAAAAAGATTCTAAAAAAACATATAATTTTGGAACTTCATACGCCAATGCCACACTCAATGTCACCTTTAAAATGAAATGGCGTGGCGGGTGGGAAGATAGCGGATATTATCAAGACTATTTTAAAGCTTACTTCAACGGCACAGAGAAGATTAACGATACTTTTAAAGGTGCAGCTTCAAACTGGAAATCATACTCTTTAACAGTAACAGCTGATGGCAGCGGAAAACTTGAAATTAAATTTTATGCCAATACGACAAACGCTGGAGAATATATTATGATCGATGATGTCAAAATCTCCTCACAACAAACGACTCTGCCACCTCCACAATTTGTTTATGAGAACAAACTCCTCCCTTTTTCTCTTGTCAACCCAAAAGAGACTCAAAATATTATCGGCAATACTCAGATTATCGGCAATACTGTTGAATGTGTTACGCCATACTATTATTACAGTGGTTACAGCTACTCTGTTCCAACTTCTTCAAATGCACTACGAAGTGCTCATTGTGACAACAACTTAGATCACAATGACAATAATCACTTTATCAAATATATCGATATCGACAACGATGCCAATACGTTTAACTCCTCCAGTGCAACCATTAAAATTCCAGGTACATACAAAAAGATTGCATGGGCTGGTCTCTTTTGGCAAGGGCATATCAATGACACTTCCTACCTTTACTACTCAAACGGTTGGACAATGTCAACCGATTTTACACAACATGTTGCAAACAATTTTGCCAATGGAACCTCAAATACCGTCAAGTTAAATATTGCCAACAAAGGGTACACTACTGTTACTGCTGAAAAATACAATTATTTGTATAGAGCAGATGATATTATATATTCAGCTTTTGCAAATATTACAAAGCAGTTAAAAGATGCCAATATAACATCCGACACTACAATCACAGTAGCTGACATTATCAGCACACAGGGACTGGAGACTTCACTTGGGAATTATGGTGCATGGACACTGGTCATCATCTACAAAGAGGATAAAAACAATCCTGCTTCAAGACTAAGAAACAACTCTGTATATTTGGGTTACCAACAAGTTTACAGTAACTCTGCTCCTACAATAACAATCGATGGTTTTTTGCTTCCAAAACGTGAGACAATAGACTCGCAAGTAGCTGTTTTTGCAGCTGAAGGTGAATATGCCTACTCTCCTGATAGCATAAAACTCGATGGGGTGACGCTGGGTACCAACACCTGTACAAAAAATATTGACGATCCCTCTTGTAAAACCAATATGTTCGATGCAAAACTAAGCCCCTCTATGCAACGCACTCCTAGACTGACCAATAACAACGGTATAGATATCGATGTATTTGACAGCAGTTCCATTATGACCGCTAAAAGAGACGCTAACCCAAATGCTACAACATACAGCTCTTCCATTAAACTCTCCTCAGGGGGAGATTTGTATCTTCCAAGTATGCTCTCTTTTACAACAGAACTTTATAAACCGCGTGTGTGTTATTACATAGATACTATTAAGGACTCCTCCGGACAAACTATTTTTGAAAATGGTTCTTTTGTAACAGGAGCAAAACTCACTCCAAACACAAACTATACATTTAATTTTTGGATCTCAAATATGAAAAAAAATAGCACCAATATAGATATTGAGATCGCCAATAAAGTGCAGGTTTACCTGAATATGACTAACTTCAACTACAAATCTTCATCTACAAATATGCAAAATATCGGTGCTTCAAACTTTGTCTCGATTTCTGATCAATATAACGCAGACAGCAACTATTCCAAACCTGCAGATGATTTGGGAGAATACAACAATAAAACAAGTACATGGAGAGTTGGAAGTGGTGCCGGTAATACTCATGGAGGGACACTTGATGTGGCAAATGGTTTTTTGGATACTGCAAATATTGTCAAAGTAAACCTTCAAGGCTCTTTAACAACAGCTGCTGATGCAACAAGTATTAATCTCTTGGACTACCTAGAGTTTAAAGCATCTTTTCAAACCGATACGATCACTATCGCTCCAGATAATGCACAGCTTATTGCTCAGTGCCAAGATCTTAATACAACAGGTGGTGTTGCAAGTATTGCCGGAGCATTTAATGTTGTCAATGCAAACTTTCCAGCTGCTCAAACAACCGATCCAATCTTAACTGCATCATCCTCAGCTTCCGATAAAGCTCTCAATGCAATTCCAACACAAATTAGCAACAAACCCATGCTCCTAAAACTTTTGGCATTAGCTGCAGACAATGTTACACTACAACCTTACACAGGAGATGTCAATATATCGATCATCCCTACCCCTAACTATGTTACCGGAGACACCTCAGGCAATCAAATAAAATGTGAAAATGCCACACCACTTAATACTCCACAAACTTTTACCTTTAATGGTACAGACAGATTAGAGATCACTCTAACCAATATCTCATACGCCATCTCTAATGCCTCTTTTAAAATAGAGTATGATGGTGGAATCACATGTTCTCGCGATGTGTTTGCCATCCGCCCAGATAGGTTTTTGCTCACTCCACCAAATACCGATATAGAACTCCTTCACGCTGGTGTTTATTATGGGTTTTCACTCACAGCAGCACAATACGGCAATACACTCGCGACACCGGACTACACCCTTACAAATGCCCAAGACATTTTTACAGATCTCGATGCCAACAAAACCGTTTATGCGCCAGATGGAACTGTTCCAAATCCTCCACTTAGTGGCACACTCTCGTTTTCCACGACTCCATTTGACATTGTCAATGGTTTTGCAGATCAGAGTGTTGCGATGAGCTTTAACAATGTTGGGAAAGTAAATATCAAACTTATCGATAAAGATTGGGCTCAAGTTGATATCAACAACGCCGATACACCAACAGACTGTAGCTCTAACGGAGCTTACATCTGCGGTGACATCAATGCCACATTTATACCGGATCATTTCACACTCACAGGTGCCCACCTTTATAACAATAATGGTGCAACATTTACCTACTTTTCTAATGATCTTAATATCTCTGCATCATTATCGCTTAGTGTCACAGCTAAAACATCCGGAAATGCCACCACGGCAAATTTTCACAACAGTGCGTGGGAAAACCCTGTTGACGTCAATTTTACTGTACCATCCATAGGGAGCTTAAGTAGTAATATTAATGCTATTAACAATACACAAAAACTTGGTTTTAACAGTGGGGTCAAAAACATCAGTTTCTCAGAGACAAACAGATCAGCAAACCTCATCTTTAACTACAGTCGAACTAAAAACACCCCAATCAATCCCGTAAAAATTGATGGAACCAACATAACACTCAACGCATCTTCTTTATATACAGCTTCATCAGGTGTGACAGACACTATTACAGGAGCTGTAACAGCTGATCAAAACGCTACTTTTGTCTATGGTCGTGCTCATTCAAGCAAACAGCGTTATGAAGATCCTAATACAGCTCCTGTTGCACACAATACCAATATCTACTATGAAATCTACTGCTATGGAGGGGGGTGTGACACATCACTGCTTCCGAGTAACAAACATCTGGATGACATTAGATGGTATCAAAACACTAACCACAACACCGCTACCGATGGTACTATCACCAATATATCGCAAACCAATGCTCTTGGGAAAGTTAGCACACATAATCTCAATACTGCCAACAACCCTAGCAGTGTACAATTAAGCTATGATGGGACCCTGGGATATCCCTACACTACAACCATGCAGATTAGTGCATCCAACTGGCTAATCTATAATGAAAACAATCCGAGTGCCACAACAAACCCTTTTCAAGTTGAGTTTAATAAAGCTACAACAGGATGGGTAGGAAAACATGCAACAAATGCGACAACACAAACCGATGGAAACATCAAAACAAACAGGAGAACAATATGGTAAAAGGCACCTTTAAAATGGCTTTTACCATGATTGAGCTGATCTTTGCCATCGTTGTGATCGCCATCACTGTGCTCTCTTTGCCTATAATGATGCAAGTAAACTCTAAAGGGGTGCAAGGCAATATCGCACAAGAGGCTATCTTTGCAGCATCAGTAGAGCTGATGCAAGCAAGCACAGGATACTGGGATGCTCATTCGATCAAAGATATCAATTTGAGCACATACTCTCGTGTTGTCAACATAAGCAATGATTGTAACAGTACAACCAAACTTCGCCCGGGACATATTAACCAACCGTTCCACAGAAGATGTATCGATGATACAACAATCACTACTGCAAGCAATACAGCATCGGGAGAGTTTACATTGGAGGATCTCGCACACAATTCACGTCCACTTTATAGTGGCAACACAAACGGTGCAGCGGGCTACAAAAAGAAAAATCTTAATATCTCTCTAGCGGTTGCTCAATCTTCAACTGATAACAATATCAAAATCTTAACTGCTACAGTTACCGATCCGAACAATAACAACAAAATCGTTACAAAGCTTTATACGCAAACTGCCAACATAGGTGAACCCATCTACTATAAAAGGACGTTTTAATGATACGCCGTTACGCTTTTACTATGATTGAGCTTATCTTTGTGATCGTTGTCATGGGGATCTTGGCAAAATTTGGTACAGAATTTTTAGTGCAAGCGTACAACGGATTTATCGCCTCAAAGATCAACAATGAACTTCAATCAAAAAGTGAAGCTGCCGTGGAGCAGATCGCTGCAAGACTGCAGTACCGCATTAAAGCCTCTGTTATAGGCAGGGATCCAAGCAATAGTAATTTTCATACAAACTTCAAAGCTTTAACAGACACAACCGATCAAAAATACAGTATCCTTGAATGGATAAGTGTTGCACACGATAGCTTCAGGGGCACAACAAAACCTTTATGGAGTGGTATTATTGATATTGACCCATCTATTGCACTTGGGACAAAAATACTTGTATCTCCCGAAACAAATACAACTGTAATAAACAACATCATCAAAGATTTAAGACCATCTGGAAGTACCACTACGTTCAACAATGCCGCAATCTATTTCATAGGCTCAAATAGCAATGTCTATACAGGATTTGGGTGGGATACAAACAACAATGATGCGCTATACCCCATCGATGCAAACAATACCAATACCAGTTGGCTTGTAGCGGATAACAATTTTAGCGGTGTTGATGTGTATGAATACTACCAACTTACATGGACAGCTTATGCGGTAGGTATAGATAACAATGATCCTACAACACTCAAACTTTGGTATGACTACCAACCATGGGAGGGTGAAAAATATACCGATGGTACTTCGGTAACACTTATGGAAAATGTTAGTACATTTCAATACAACACTGTTGGTTCAATCTTAAAAATCCAAGTTTGTGCCGCATCTACTATAGGAGCATATTCGCTATGCAAAGAAAAAACGGTTTATTAACAAAGCAAAAAGATGGTTTTGCAATGATTATGGCTATCGCTGTTATTGTTGTCATAGCCACCATCATGGCTCTCTCCCTCTCACTTACCTCACAAACAACAAAAAGAACCACAGATGTTTATCTCTATGAACAAGCATCGCTTTATGCCAAGGCTGCTGCAGAAAAAGCATTGCTAGATATCGCCTCACAAAACCCTTGTGGATACACAGGAGCAAGCTATCAGCTTGATGGTATCTATAATATTCATGTAACAGCAAGTTATGTTTATACCAGCTTCCCTGCAGGTTGTCATGCAGCCCAGCAATTTGCGACCATTACAACACCGGAACAAAACGGATCTGTTCGACTTGATATAACCGTGAGTGTCAATGACTCAAATATCAGCACAGAACCGATAAGATATTTTAGAAGAACCATCCAAAAACTCTAGCGATTAGCTTTGCCTTAATCTTACTTATGTTATAATCTTATAAAAACTAAGGATTTTAACATGAATATCTCTATTACCGGTAGAAGTATCGACCTTACTGACTCTATAAAACAACATGTGACTGCATCGGTTGATGCGTTTACAAAATACAACATGGACATCATCTCTGTCAATGCTGTTGTAAGCTCTACACATAAAAAAGGTAAAGAGCACTTTGTTGTGGAGTTTGTCCTCAACCTTCCACAAAAACATACGATCGTTATCACACAAAAAGATGAAGATATGCATACCGCTATCGACATCGCATTGGAGCGTGCAGAAAAAGCACTGCGTCGTCTGCATGACAAAGAGGTAGATCACCAAAGAGTTGGTCTCAATCAGATCAAAGCTGAAAATGCAGATGTTAAAGAGAGTGAGCTTGAGATGGAGGATGAGATCGTTCCAGTTGAGCTTGAGCTTTACAAACTACGTGAGATCGAAGATGTGCTTCAAGATCTTAAAGACTCAGGCAAAATGTTTGAGATCTTTATCGACAACGAAGACAAAACGCGTGTTCTTTACAAAAGAAACGATGGAAAATTTGGTCTATACTAAGAGATCTTTTTTCACCTTTTGAACTATCTCCTCATCGAGTGCGAAGTCAATATATTTAAACTGACTTCCACTTTGATGTTCCCCTCTTAGTAGATCCCCACTTTTACGATATTTTAGATCAAGATTTGCTATCTCAAAACCGTTAGTGACTTTAGCAAACTCCTCTAACCTTTGAGGCTCTTTTTGATTGGTATAGAGGTAGCAATACCCTTTAAGCCCTGTACGACTCACCCGACCACGAAGCTGGTGCAGTGTTGCAAGCCCTAGTCTCTCAGCCCCTACAATCACCACAATAGTAAGTCTTGGCAAGGAGATCCCAACCTCTACAACTGTTGTAGCTAAAAGGATGGAGCCATTTTCTCGAAAGCTTAACAACACCTCCTCTTTCTCCTTATCTTTTCCGTGTGTTACATACACATTTTCAAAATTTTTCTCCCAATATCCTCTTGCTTCATCGATGCTTTGGTACTCCAATACATCACTTTGCTCCACCAAAGGATACACTAACAATACTTGATTGTTTTTTGCTATCTCACTTCGGATATGTTGTAACAGCTCTTGAAAATCTTCTCTATGAATCACTTGAGTTTCTATATCTTTTTTAAATGGTGTGGAGGTGATAAGACTCACATCGATGTGGGCAGATTCGATCATCGCTTGTGTTCGTGGGATCGGTGTTGCGGAAAACTGCAAGTAGTGGGGCTTTCTCTCGCCGCAACTTACAAGTTTTTCAAGTCTGTTTCTCTGCTGTGTGCCAAAACGGTGTTGCTCATCCACCATCACGAGTGCCGCTTCCGGTAACTCTCTGTAAAGAAGTGCATGAGTACCGATGATAAGATCGTAGCCGTTTAAATCCTCTTTTTTGCTCTTATTAGTCACAAGAGCGATCTTGATATCCAAAAACTTCTGCGCTTCTTCAAAAAGCTGGTTTGCCAAGATAGTTGTGGGCGCCATAAGGATCGATCGGTGTGGCAACATCATAAAAGCAGCTGCAAGTATCACCATGGTTTTACCACTACCCACATCCCCTACAACCATCCGTCTAGCTGCTACATCTTTGCCAAAATCCTCTTTGATATCCTCAATCGCTTTTTTTTGTTCCGGTGTGAGGGTAAAGGGGAGTGTTTTCTCCCACGCCCCATAACTGCTTTGTTGTGAAACAAGAGGTTTAAAATATCTCCTTTTTTTAGCAAGTGATTTGAGATAATAAAACAACTCAAGATATTTCATTGCATAGAGGGCATCTTCACTTAACTCTTTTGGTGGCAGTACAGTTGGGAAATGAAGCTTCAAAACAGCATCAACGATCTCCTCTTTCAGTCCCTCTGCCAGCAGATTCTCTTTTGTAAGAAGCTCTGCCACTAAACGGCACATCACATCATTACGCAGTGCTGTTTTGTATTTTGGGGTGATCTTGCCAACTTGGGTGATCTTTTTGGGCATACTGATACTACACTGCCCCATCTTACATGTAACAAGCCCATAAAAGTACTCTCTACTGCCAACACTAAAAGCATGGAGCATATAGGGTTTGGGCTTAAAGATCACACCATGGATCTGGTGTCCAAAATTGTGCGCAAAAAAAGTGATCTGCAAAGAGTTGGGTGCGCGATAAACAGACTCGATCGTCGCATCGATCACCTGATAGGTTTGGGGATGCAAAGTTTGTGAGATGGTGTAATCCTCGCACGATGAAGGGATAAGCAAAGCAAGTTCACTCAGGGTAGTGACGCCGAGTTTTTGTAGTTTTTGTTGTTGCTCTTTTGAGAGTTGCATCTTTTTGTTTTTCTTTTTTTGTGTTATAATTCCAACACAGGGGTGGGCTTATCGCCCACTTACCTTTATAGTTAGGCTGAAAAGTTTGAGCTTCAACCTAACCTTCAGGGTAAATCGCTTCAAGAGCGACCTCCTAATGTTGGTTTCGTCCTACCGAGCAATCGGTAGGAACACTCTAATCATACAAAAAAATCACATAACTTTTCAAAAATATGACAAATTGACAGATTATCCGCCAACTCTTTTGTTGCGATCCTCCTCTTGCGCTTTATAAAGCTCTGCACATCCACGGGAAAGCTCACGGATCTTTAAGATGTAGTTTTGTCTCTCTGTTTGGCTGATCGCTTTTCTTGCATCGAGCACATTAAACACATGTGATGCCATCATACAAAGATCATACGCAGGCAGTGGTAATCCCGCTTCAAGCGTTTTAAGACACTCAGCACTTTTAGCGTTAAACTCCTCAAAAAGCATCGCTATATCTGCTACTTCAAAATGGTACTTGGAGAACTCGATCTCACTCTCTTTGTGCACATCTTTGTAGTAGGTTTTATTGCCATCTTTATCGATATTCCACACAATATCAAACACCGTATCAACCCCTTGCAGATACATTGCCAAACGCTCCGTTCCGTAAGTGATCTCAGCCGTTACCGGTTTACACTCGATCCCGCCAACTTGCTGAAAGTAGGTAAACTGTGTCACCTCCATACCATTGAGCCACACTTCCCAGCCAAGCCCCCAAGCACCAAGTGTCGGAGACTCCCAGTTATCTTCGATAAAGCGGATATCATGTTTGGCAACATCAAGCCCTAAGTACTCCAAAGATTTTAGATACAACTCCTGAATATTATCGGGGCTTGGTTTGATGATGGTTTGAAACTGATAGTATGAACCGAGTCTGTTCGGGTTCTCACCATACCTTCCATCTGTCGGGCGACGAGAGGGTGCAACATACGCAGTTGCCCAAGGTGTTGCATCGAGTGAGCGCAGAAATGTTGCAGGATGAAAAGTACCCGCTCCCGCTGGTATGTCATAAGGCTGCACAATATTGCACCCCTCTTTCATCCAAAATTCCTGTAGTTTGAGTAACATTTCGCTAAAAGTTATCATAATCTCTTTGCCTTGTATAAAATAATTACGCGATTATACTAGATTAATATTTAAACTTAAGACCTATTTTGAGATATCTCTGATGATCGGTGCTATCTGGTTCGTAATATCTATCACCACCATCATAGACAACGTTTGATGCACCTATTTGTTGTCTGGCGTAGATAAACTCGGCAAGAAAATTGATATCTTCACTGTAAGCGTAAGAGATTGGTATATCCACTTCAAGAGTATCTTGTTTTGAGAGTTTAAAATCTCCCGAAATATCATTGGCAGTCATCGTTGGATTGATACCATACTTGTATCTTACAACTGCCCCAAGACTCCATGGACCAAAATTTTTACCAACCCCTACAAGCGGTGCAACATAGAACCAACTATAAAGCTCCTCTTGCCGTGCAGAGAGTTGTCTGTTCCATGCATGATACCCCAAGCCCAATCCATACATAAAATCAAACTGCTTCATAGTATGGATGTTACTATACTCTACACTCAAATCGTAAAGAGTGTTCTGGGTTGTACTGTGTACATCACCATAGCTGCCATTTCGATCCTTTAAGTATGAACCAACATACTCTGTTGTGCCATCATACATCGAAAACAAAAACTTTAAACTTGAATCTTGAGCATCGGTATTGTACAAGAAAAACTCATAACCAACTTCAAAACCAAAAGTAGTGTTTAATCTCTCACTATCTAAAAGTGTCCCATCCTCGCCATACTCTTTGTAATCGATCCCCATATCGACAAGTGCCAATGAGTAACTGCCCTTTTGTGCGTAAGCGCTACATGCATCGATCAACAATAAACCAAACAAATACCTCATCATATTTTTATTACCATCTGGATATAAGTGCTACATTGATCTTTGCGTATTCGGGAACTGTTTGACCATCAACAGTCGTTGAGTTAGAAGCATACTGTCCCGAAACATCAAGCTGCAGCCATTTAAGACCGAACCCTAAACCTGCAGTATAAATCAACCCAGCCTTATCGTTAGCATCCATATTTTGCATCAAACCACCGCGAAGAGCGAACCATGAAGCAGGATGCCAATTAAGACCACCACCTAACATTTGAGATTTTGTACCTTCTACAAAAGTTTCATTGGCACTGATGTCATAATCTGCAGCTATCTCTAACGAATCAAAAATGTTATACGCTACACCGACTCTATACATCGGCTTTACTTTAACTTTTGTACCATCAACAACATCAAACTCCGGTGAATTTAAATCTTTGGCAACCA
The DNA here is from genome assembly GCA_013607635.1 of Campylobacterota bacterium. Classification (GTDB taxonomy): domain Bacteria; phylum Campylobacterota; class Campylobacteria; order Campylobacterales; family Sulfurimonadaceae; genus Sulfurimonas. The sequence goes on along the minus strand of VCAY01000028.1, from coordinate 8,377 downwards.
AGGCAAGTGTTAAATCTTTTGCAAAAGCGGGTTCAAATGCCACCCCGACATCAACACCAAAAGTTGAACTTGTTTGATCTTTTTTCCCGCTTCCAGAATCTACATTTCCAGAGTTATCAATCTTATACGGCTCCGTATATGTATATCCACGCATATATTTCAATGCACCACCAACCATCAGATTACCGCCTGAGAGTTCAAACTTGTGTCCATACCCTACCGGCACCTCAGCAACCAAAATAGCAGCAACATCTATGTATGTCAAACCATTATTGAGTGCATATTCGATTGATTGTGCCTGATAAAGAGCAGTATTTGTTGAAGTAGTAGTTGTCCCATCATCATTAATCGTCACATAATTTCCAGGATTTGCAGTATCTTCTATCATCAGTAGATTATGAGCCTGATCCACTTTTGCTGTACCCACAACCTCTGAAGATCCAAAAACACCAAAACCAAAACCGTAGATCTGTGCAGCAACATACCCTTGAGGGTTCACACTCACTGCATCACCATCCATACCTAGCACAATATTTTTACCTTTTAAAATAGTGTTGATATCTGATTGAGAAATATTGGTGATATCACCACTTACTCTATCTATTGCATCCAAAAAACCGCTATTATCAAGCGCTTTAACTGATGCACTCGCACCAAAATCCTCATAAGAGTCTCCGCCACCGAGTGAGATCTCTACATCGTATCTTGATTTTGCCAAAAGTGCCGGATTGTTATAGGTAGCTAATGAGCCGGACGAGGAAGCCACAGCAGCACCACCCATAGCAACTGATTTATATCCTAATGTTTCAAATTTCATTGCATTGAGCATTGTTGCAGACAACAGTGCCACACCAAGTAAAGTAAACTTTTTTTGCATCATGTTCCCTTTGTGTAAAATTATAAAAAGCTCTTTTTTGCTTTAGTTGATGATGCGACCGACACACTCTTGGGCGCTCTTCATCGACTAGCTTGTATGCTCTTCGATCGCTTTGTTCCACATCAGTTTGTATTTTCTACGCATAAACTCCACCTCTTGTTGTGAGAGTTTAAGCTGTTCTTGAAGGGTGTGGATCGTTTTTCTATCTTCATCATAAAGCTCTTGCAACGAAGCCAAAGCCTCTCTTAGAAACTCATTTTCTGTTCGTATCGACTCAATAGTCTCATCTTTGGCATCAAGAACTTTTTCATGAAGATTAATGATTGTTCCTATAGTTTTTTCAACAAACTCAGGCTGTACCACCATCTCGTGAGTGTTTCTCTCACTAAGCTCTTGAAGTTTTGCAGGTACAACGACCTCGGTGGCACCTTTGGAAGGATCGATATAGCGCACACCATCTTCTACTTTGACAGCAAGTTTACCACGCTCGACAAGATCATCAATGGCACCTATCTCAAGTCCGGTCATTTGACTGTATTCCTCTTCACGCATCCACTGCATCGTTTACCCTTTGTATCTTCAATTAGCTGATGATAGTTTCGATCTCTTGTGAATCCATCTCAACTTTTTTCGCTTTGGCAATGCGATCCTCTTTTAGCTTGATAGAGAGCTCCTCATTTTCCAAAGCCATAATCTGCATAGCAAGGTATGCTGAGTTGATCGCTCCAGCTTTTCCTATAGCCACAGTAGCAACAGGCATTCCAGCCGGCATCTGCACAGTTGATAGGAGTGCATCTATCCCGCTAAGTGCCGAAGCAGACATCGGTACACCGATGATAGGCTTGACTGTTTTTGAAGCAAGAACACCCGCTAAGTGCGCCGCCATACCGGCAGCAGCAATAAACACCTGCGCACCTTTTTCTTCCGCCTCGGCTATATACTCTTTTGTACGCTCTGGAGAGCGGTGCGCTGAGGAGATGATCATCTCATAGTTCACCCCAAATGCTTCAAGCGTATCTGCACATGAGCGCATAACTTCATAATCACTTTTTGACCCAATCACGATAGAAACAAACTTCATATATCTTACCTTTTTCTCTTTATAAACTGCTTTCATAACCATAAAACATACCATATAGTTATGAAAGAAGTCTTTGTGCAATTATACCATTATCTCTTAGGATAAGTCCCCATATCAGGGTGTGACGGTATCCTAAAAAATGTGTATGGCGGGAACTTTGTCGGCAATTTTATCGGGTTGATATTTCCACTGTGCACACTCTCCCAAATTTTACCGCTTTGTGCTTGGAGCTTAAAAAACTGCAAAAAAACTTTACCATCTTTTTCGTAAGTTTTTCCAAACTCGTTCTCCACCAAATCCACTTTGGCACCAGCAGGCATCACCGCTTCAAGCTCATCGTTTGGTAATGTTTTATACTTACACATATAGTATGCACCATCTTCGGTGGTCTCACCCGTTACCTGATGGGTTCCCAACTGCATCGTAAAATCGAGACTTTGGGTATCGTGTTTTTCAAAAGGGCGTGAGATAAGATACGCATCGGTATAACCGCGGTTTTGCAATGATTCCAGCTCATACTGATACTTGACAATCTCCTCTTTACCCTCATAATAATCATCGATCGCCATCCTATACGCTTTTGCCGTGACTGCTGCATAGCAGGCTGTTTTGGTTCGCCCCTCGATCTTGAGGCTATCCACCACACCACTATCAAGGATCTCTTTGATGTGTGAAGCGAGGTTAAGGTCTTTGGAGTTCATGATGTAGGTACCCACCCCTGCATCCTCTTGGAGCTTAAAGAGTGTTCCGGTTTCAGGATTGGCTGCATAGATCTCGTACGCAAAACGACAATCGTTCGCACAACTTCCCCGATTTGGCACACGCCCGCTTTGTAGCGTTGAGATGAGGCAACGCCCACTATAGGCAAAACACATACTGCCATGGACAAACACCTCAAGCTCAAGCTCAGGCAGCTCTTTTTTGATCTCGCTTAGATCTTTAAGGCTTATCTCTCGTGCAGTGATGATGCGCGTAGCCCCCATATCGGCATACACCTTGGCATCAAGTACATTCATCACATTTGCCTGAGTAGAGAGATGCAGCGGCATATCTGGGGCGATCTCATGTGCAAGCTTGAGCACTCCGGGAGTAGCGACAATAAAAGCATCAGGATTGAGTGAAGCCATCTTCTCTATATGTTTTTTCAAAAGATTGAGTTGTGAATTAAATGGAAAGCCATTGATAGTCGCATAAACTTTTTTCCCCCGCTCATGTGCATACTTAATTCCAGCTTCAAAATCTTCAAAACTAAACTCTTTACCTGAACGGATACGCAGTGAAAAGTGACTCACACCCCCATACACTGCATCTGCACCAAAATCGAGTGCAATCTTTAACTTCTCCAGCGTCCCCGCCGGTGATAATAACTCAACTTTGTCCATCACTTACCAAACTGTTCCAAAAGCGCTTCAATATCTTCCGTTGATGCTACATCACTCGTAGCATCTCCAACAATATGTTTCGCAGAAGAAACACGCTGAGAATCATCAACTTTTGAATCAAACAAAGAGTTCATATATTTTGAGAGGGCACGCATAACATTAATAACACGTTCAATCTTTTGACGATGAATATCTTGATACTGCATAATATCCATCACATTCATGATCGAATCACCGGATACTTGCAACATCTCCACCACCTGTTGTGCACTCTCTTGTGCCGTTTCATTTTGAGCCAATTGTGTTTTAAAAGCTGCAACATCAGGAAACTTTTCACTCAGCGTTTGAAACATAGACACATTGGAAGTAAGCACCTCAACAACACTTAAAAGCAACTCCTCTTTCTCCATGAGGTCATTACTGATCCCCTCAATAATGTCAAAGATCTCGCTTGCTTTCTCTTCCGACTCTTTTGTAACATCATCGAGCTGATGCACCACTTTATTCTCATCAGTTGCAGGAGGTCCCCATTTTTTTGCTGCGATATCATCTGGGATACTCTCATCCAACTGATCCGGACTATCAGGAAGTTCATCTTCTACCGGTTTTGGTGAATCTTCTGCTTCTACTGTTTCCTCTTCCAGTGCGTCAAGATCGACGTCACCACCCATTAATGCATCTAGCTCTTCTTGAGTCATACTCTACTCCAATAATTGAATAGTTTATTAATTCACACTATAATATCATAAATAAGATTAAATGTGAGATAGTATGATTGTTGATTTACATAACCACACCCCATTATGTAACCATGCTGAGGGTACGATAGATGAATATATTCAACACGCCGTTACATGTAAGACACAGGTATTTGGGTTTAGCGATCACGCGCCCATGCCGTTTGATCCTGAGTATCGTATGAAGTTTTCCGACATGCAGCAGTATGAAAACGATGTCAAAGCGGCAAAAGAGCGTTACAAAAAAGAGATAAAAACAGTTCTTGGTTATGAGGTTGACTACCTTGAGGGGTATATGGATGAGCGAGTTTTACAAGCTGATGTGGACTATCTTATAGGCTCAGTGCACTTTATAGACAAATGGGGGTTTGATAATCCTGAATTTATCGGAAAGTATGACGAGGAGGATATCGATACACTTTGGGAGAAATATTTTTTTGCCATAAAAAAGATGGCGCAGTCAAAACTTTTTGATATTGTGGGGCATCTTGATCTTATTAAAGTGTTTAAATTTATGCCAAAAAAAGATATCAAAGAGATTGTCAAAGATGCCCTTATCGCGATCAAAGAAGCAGATATGACGATCGAGCTTAATGTTGCGGGTTATCGTAAACCTGTCGGAGAACCATACCCTTCAAAAGAGCTTTTAGAAGAGATTTTCGCACTTGGCATCCCTATTACATTTGCTTCAGATGCACATAAACCTGAGCAGGTTGGGCTGTATAACCAAGAGATCGTATCCCTTGCCAAGAGTGTAGGCTACAGTGAGTGTGCCTACTATGAAAAGAGGGTAAGAAAATTCCTGCCTCTTTAACTCTTTGTATTCACCAGCCACATCGAAAAGATATCAAGATAGTTCCAAAACGACTCAATATACTCCGGTGTTATCCCCTCATCTTCCAGTGCTTCTAAAAGCGGTTTGTAAAGGGCAAGCCAACTACACCTTGCAGCTTCATCGATGCGAAAAGGAGCATGACGCCCTACCATTTGATGCTCACCTCGTGATTGGGTAAAGTAATCGGGTCCTCCACTCATCTCGATCAAAAAATCAAACGCATGTTTTTGTGCTTCGGCAAAATCTTCGTCATCAAAAATCGGAAATAAAAATGCTATATCACTTGTTTTGAGCGATTCGTAATGATCATACACAAGCTTTTCAAACCTCTCTTCGCCAACTTCGTGTAAAAAACCCGGATGTGGTTTAGTAACCGGAGGTCTTACCCCTATCTCACCTGGTGTTATCTGTAGATCCAAGCCCATTTTTACCATCCCTTCATTTTTGTTATGAATTATACTAATTTATATTTATTATTACAAATATGCCATACAAAAAACAGAAAAAATCTTCCAAATATCACTAAACTTCGCATAAAACAGCACTTTAGAAGAATAAACAAAGTTAGCTTTAATATTATGCTTTGTATAATACTCACACAATAAATGTAAAAGGAAATCCTCATGGGAAAATATATAGAATTAACTGGTGCTGATTTTGATGCAACTGTTGCACAAGGTGTTGCACTCGTAGACTTTTGGGCACCATGGTGTGGTCCATGTCGTATGATCGCTCCAATTATAGAAGAGCTGGCTGAAGAGTTTGACGGTAAGGCTAAAATCTGTAAAGTAAATACCGACGAAGAGCAAGATATCGCTGTAAAATTTGGTATCCGTTCTATCCCGACTATCCTTTTCTTCAAAGATGGTGAAATGGTTGAGCAAATGGTTGGTGCTGCTTCTAAACAAGCTTTTGCTGACAAACTAAATTCTCTTTTGTAATCACTAGTTTTATGAAAGAAAAGAGGGGGCGAAGAAAAAGAAAATCTCTTTTTTCGCTCTCGACACTCCTTGCTTCTTTTTTTGGTGCTGCGATGATAGCCGGTGCCTTTGCTTACTTTAACTACAAATTTTCCGAGTACAAATTTGTCAACTTCAAAGAGTGGGTCTTTTACGAAAAACAAGATATTTTCAAACCATCCCAAGAGAGATATATTGTCCTTTTCTACAGTTCCAAAAAAAACAGCCTGCAAGAACTCGCCCAAGTAGAGTTTAAGTATCCACTTATCGCCATAGACTACTACAACCAAAAACTGCCAAAACAAAAACATATCCATCCTCTCTACACTGCTACCAATACATCTTTAAAATTTATTCAACGCTTCAACTTATACGATACCCCTTCTGTTTTTCTTATCAAAAAACACAAAGATTCCCTTTATAAACAAGATAGTATGATACATAAATTAAAAAATATCACTGAACTAAAAAAGCGGATAGATTCACTATAGGAGAAAAAAATGACCTTAGATTGCGCGATAATTGGAGGAGGACCGGCAGGACTTACAGCAGGACTCTACACCACAAGGGGCGGTCTTGAAAATGTCACAATGTATGAAAAAGGTATGCCGGGTGGACAGATCACCCAAAGTAGCGAGATAGAAAACTACCCAGGTGTAACAGGTGATATTACGGGGATGGATCTGATGAAGCCATGGCCCGAGCAGTGCCAAAAGTTTGGTCTTAAGCACGATATGGTAGAGGTTACGCGTGTGAGTAAAGAGGGAGATGTTTTTTCTATCTACCGTGGTGACGGTAATGTTGATCAGGCTCATAGTGTGATCGTTTGCACAGGTTCTTCTCCTCGTCGTGCAGGTTTTAAAGGTGAAGATCAGTTTTTTGGTAAAGGGGTAAGCACCTGTGCCACTTGTGACGGCTTTTTTTACAAAGGTAAAGAGGTTGCAGTGATCGGCGGTGGTGACACTGCCTTAGAGGAAGCGCTTTACTTGGCAAAAATCTGTACAAAAGTGTATCTTGTTCACAGACGTGATAGTTTTAGAGCTGCACCGAATACCGTCAAACGGGTAGAAGCGACACAAAACATCGAACTTGTGCTCAATGCAGTACCTGATGAAGTGTATGGTGATGCTATGGGTGTTACAGGGCTTCGTGTGAAGTTCAGCGACACCTCCACACGCGAGATCGAAGTACCGGGTGTTTTTACTTTTGTTGGTAACGATGTCAACAACCAAGTGCTTATCCAAGAAGATGGTAGCTTTTTGTGTGAGCTTAACAACCAAGGGCAGGTGATCATTGACCTGAGTATGAAAACATCGGTTGCAGGTTTGTTTGCCGCAGGAGATATGCGCATCGAAGCACCAAAGCAGGTTGTTTGTGCTGCGGGTGATGGAGCCGTTGCAGCTCTTAGTGCCATCAGCTATGTTGATGCGCTTTTAAACTAGCTTGTGATACACTATTGCATCATTAAAGAAAAAGGAATGTATAATGGTTAAAGTTGGCGTATTTGGAGCAACAGGCAGGGTAGGAAAACTTCTTCTGGAGGATCTTAAATCTACACCAGATATGAGCCTAAGCAGTGTATATGTACGCAATGAACTCGATTTTGCAATAGACCCTTCTGTGCTTGTAACATCAGATATTAAAACTTTTCTCAACGGTTGCGATATTGTCATCGATTTTTCATTACCGCAAGCGTGTGAAGTACTCCTAGAAGAAGCGATTAAAACACCGAAACCATTGGTTATCGGGACAACAGGCCTTAATACCCATCAGCTCAACCTGCTCAAACAAGCAAGTGAGGCGATGCCGGTACTCTATGCAACAAACATGAGCCTTGGTGTGGCACTGCTAAACAAACTCGTCTACCAAGCTGCAAAAACACTGCAAGGTTTTGATATAGAGATCGTAGAGATGCACCACAGACACAAAAAAGATGCACCAAGCGGCACAGCACTCACACTGAGCGAATCAGCTGCTGCAGGGCGTGGTGTAGGTATTGACAAAGTTCGTGTAAGTGGACGTGATGGTAACATCGGTGAGCGCTCTAGCGATGAGATTGCCGTGATGGCACTTCGTGGCGGTGACATTGTAGGTCGCCATACTGTAGGATTTTACAACGATGGTGAGTTCATTGAGCTCAACCACACGGCAACAAGTCGTAACACTTTCTCAAAAGGCGCACTCAGAGCCGGTGCATGGCTGGCAGACAAAGAAGCAGGACTTTACTCGATCGCTGATTGCTTGGAGCTTTAACTAAAGCGATTTGGCACTTTGTACCAGCTTCGCCCAAGCAGACTTTGAATCTGCTTTGATCGCTGCATCATAATCCCCTTCTTGGCTTTCTTTTTTTCTCATCCCATTTAAGCAACACTTTGTATGTTATTGCCAGATTTTTCAGTTTAACAAACAAAAGTGTGTGTTAAAACGCCATAGAACTTTTAACACACATCTCTTTTTTAAGAATATTCAAGATTTTTTTCAAAAAATGCAAAAAATATTGCAAAAT
>VCAY01000027.1:14379-20249 GCA_013607635.1 Campylobacterota bacterium | reverse complement strand
CGATTTTTTTAATCGTAAAAATTAGGTTAAGGAAAATTAGTCACCTATGTGAGTTTGAATTTGCAAGTGGCTCAATAATTATTTTTTGGAATTATAGTAGTATTATTGTTAACAATAGATATTATTGGTAAGTTTTAGGCAAATACAATGAGTGGGGAGGTGCCCACTTTATTAAAAAGTTTACTATTTTTTCGGTACAACATACATGTTATAGTAACGACCTTCAAACTTCGGTGGCTTCTCCATGGTAGCGATATCTTCCACCATTGACCAAACATGCTCTAGCACTTCACGAGCCGCTTCAGGGTGCGCCATCTCACGACCTTTCAAAAAGACACGAAATTTTACATGCTTCCCTTTTTCAAGAAACTCTCTTGCATGTTTCACCTTGTAGGCAATATCATTTTCAGCGATCTTTACAGAAAGCTTGATCTCTTTGACCTCAATTTTGACTTGCTTTTTCTTTTGCTCTTTGAGTTTTTTCTCTTCTTGGTATTTAAATTTACCATAATCCATGATTTTAGCAACCGGAGGTTTTGCCTGTGGAGCTATGAGAACTAGATCAAGTCCAAATTCATTAGCTTTTTGCATCGCTTCATCTGTAGAGATGATCCCTAAAGACTCCCCACCATCCAAGTTACATCTTACCTCAGGAACGCGAATATCGTCGTTCATTATCACACGGTCGTTCTTTTTGCTCAAAAATTTACCTCATTTATCTTAGTTTGAATAAGAGCGAGGAACTCCTCCTCACTCAGTATATACTGCTCTCTCGTACGTCTATCACGGACAGCTACCGTTTTGTTCTCAATCTCTTCATCACCGATGACAACGATCATTGGAACACGTGTTTTCTCCGCTGTTCGGATCCTTTTGTTTAAAGATTCGTTCTTTGCATAGATCTCACTATCGGCATTTATGTCGATAAGTTTATCCGATAGAACCTTAGCATAATCTTTATGTGCCTCTGCAACCGGTACGATCGCCACTTGTGTAGGAGCGATAAACATCGGGAACTCTCCGGCATAATGCTCTGTCAAAATCCCCACAAATCGCTCAAACGATCCCAAAATAGCGCGGTGGATCATCACCGGCTGGATTTTGTCGTTGTTCTCGCCATTGTATTCAAGTACAAAACGCTCAGGAAGATTGAAGTCTAACTGCACAGTCCCACACTGCCATTCACGTCCAATCGCATCGGTGATCTTAATGTCAATCTTTGGACCGTAAAACGCACCGCCCCCTTCATCTATGGAGTAAGGAAGATTATTTTTCTCCATCGCAGTTTTAAGAGCATTTTCCGCTTTTTCCCAAACTGCATCATCACCAACCGCTTTTTCAGGTTTTGTGGAGATCATCATCTTATAATCAAACTCAAAAGTACTCATGATCTTATCAACAAAATCAACCACTTCGATGATCTGCTCTTCGATCTGATCAGCTGTACAGAAGATGTGTGCATCATCTTGGGTAAACTCACGTACCCTGAAAAGACCGTGAAGCGCACCGGTCATCTCGTGTCTATGTACCACTCCATACTCAAAGTACTTGATCGGCAAATCACGGTAAGAGTGCAGCTCATCTTCATACACCTTGATGTGCCCCACACAGTTCATCGGTTTAACCCCAAACTCCACATCATCGATCTGGGTGAAGTACATATTTTCACCATAGTTTTGGTAGTGTCCTGAAGTCATCCACAGATCGCTTCTTAGCATCTCAGGACCACGCACAGGCTCATAACCTCGTTTGCGATGTGCTTTAAATAAGAGAGACTCAAGGCGCGAGCGAAGTCTCGCACCTGCCGGCAGCCAGATAGGAAAACCAGCCCCTACCTCCTCACGGAAAGTAAAGAGTTTAAGCTCATTACCAAGTTTACGGTGATCGCGCTTTTCCGCTTCTGCCATCATATCAAGGTATGCTTTAAGCTCCTCTTTGGAGGCAAATGCCACACCATAGATCCGTGTAAGCATCTCGTTTTTAGAATCTCCTCCTAAATATGCCCCTGAGATCTTTGTAAGTTTAAAGTGGCGAATTAGCCCGATATTTGGCAGGTGTGGACCGCGACAAAGATCTTCAAACTCACCCTGCTTGTAGATCGAAACCTCATCACTTGGAATCATATCAAGTACCGCTTGTTTGAGGTGATCGTTGGCAAATTTTTCTCTTGCTTCTTGTTTTGAAATCGAGTATTTCTCTATTACATACTTCTTTTTAGCAAAAGAGAGCATCTGTTTTTCGATCTTTTTAAGATCCCCCTGCCCGATCTCTGCTGCAGTTTTAAAATCATAATAAAAACCGTTTTCAATCACCGGTCCCACATAAAACTCAGCATCTGGATAGAGCGATTTGATAGCCTGAGCCATGAGGTGCGCCGTAGAGTGGCGAAGCACCTCTAAAGAGTCTTGCGAGTTATCTAGCTCTATCTCCTCACCACTCACACCTAGCTGCTCTGCAGTAATAAGGTCTAGTATCTCATCGTTGTGTTTAATTGCTATTGCACTCAAAATAATTTCCTATAATTCTGTTTTTAAGACTGCACCGTTAGATGCATTTGATACCAACAGTTGGTAGCGTTTGAGCCATTTTGATTTGACTCCATTTTTATACGGTTTATATGCCGCTTTTCTTTTGGCGATCTCCTCTTCGCTGACATTAAGCTGCAAGAGGTGCGCATCAACATCAAGCTCAATCTCATCACCATCTTCAATCAGCGCAATGAGTCCGCCCTCTGCCGCTTCAGGAGAAACATGCCCGATCGATGCTCCACGCGTTGCACCTGAGAATCTTCCATCGGTGATGAGCGCCACAGACTCACCAAGCCCCATCCCTTGAATAAGTGCCGTAGGTGCTAGCATCTCTTGCATCCCAGGACCACCTTTTGGACCCTCATAGCGGATCACCACAACATCACCCGCTTTGACTTTGTGACCCATAATTCCGGTGATCGCTTCAGGTTGTGAGTTAAAACAGATCGCACGCCCTTTGAACTTTCTCATAGATGGCGCGATCCCTGCAGTTTTAACAACCGCACCCTCCTTAGCTAAGTTACCAAAAAGAATAGAAAGCCCACCAACTTGGCTATATGCGTTTTGGTTGGTGTGGATGATTGAAGTGTCTTTAATCTCGGCATCTGCGATACGCTCACCAATCGTCTCACCCGTTACTGTTGTGTTGTCAAGATGAAGCAAGTTACCATCGCGTTTACTCACCTCTTTCATCACAGCATTAACGCCACCTGCTTTGTTGATATCTTCCATGTGCACTGTGGAGAGTGATGGGGAGATTTTAGCGATGTGTGCTACTTTTTCTGCAATGGCATTGATATTTTCGACCTTAAAGTCAACTTCCGCTTCTCTTGCGATCGCCAACATGTGAAGCACGGTATTTGAGCTTCCACCCATCGCCATATCGACAACAAATGCATTATGTACCGCTTTTTCATTGAGAACATTTCTAAGGTTGTACTTGCTGTCATCTGCTTTTGCCATCTCAACAACGCGTTTGGCTGCTTTTTTGACAAGCTCGATCCTCTCTGGAGTCATCGCAAGGATCGTTCCATTCCCTGGAAGTGCAATCCCCATCGCTTCACAAAGTGTATTCATAGAGTTTGCCGTAAACATTCCGGAACAACTCCCGCCACTTGGACAAGCTTCACACTCGATCTCGTAAAGCTCCTCTTCACTAATCTTGCCGTCGTTAAACTCGCCAACCGCTTCAAACGCTGTTGCAAGGTCAATCGGTGTACCATCTTTTTTGTGTCCCGCTTTCATAGGACCACCAGAAACAAAAACCGTGGGAACATTGACACGAAGTGCACCCATAATCATCCCTGGAACAATCTTGTCACAATTAGGGATACAAATAAGCGCATCAAGTTTGTGTGCATTCATCACAGTCTCGATCGAATCAGCAATAATCTCACGTGATGGCAGGGAATAAAGCATCCCATCATGCCCCATAGCGATCCCATCATCAACACCGATGGTATTAAACTCAAACGGAACACCACCCGCTTCACGGATCGCCTCTTTAACGATGCGACCATACTCTTGCAAGAAAAAATGACCTGGGATAATATCGATAAAACTGTTCGCAACACCGATAAAAGGCTTGTCAAAATCTTCATCTTTTAAGCCTGTTGCACGAAGCAGTGAACGGTGTGGAGCCTTATCGAACCCCTTTTTAATAGTGTCACTTCTCATAAATTATCCTTCATTTTACTGCATCTGACCACGCATACTTTAATAAATTGAACGGGATTATACCATCTTTTTAGTATTTTTTGCATTATTTTGCGATAAACCCTTTACAACTAAGAAAAAAAAAGATATAATTCCGTCTCATTTACAAAAAATGACTTGATTTTGCGGGAATAGCTCAGTGGTAGAGCACAACCTTGCCAAGGTTGGGGCCGCGGGTTCGAACCCCGTTTCCCGCTCCATAAATTAAGAAATATTGCATTGTTTAAAAGAGAGTACAAGCCTGGGTGGCGGAATTGGTAGACGCAGGGGACTTAAAATCCCCCGGTAGCAATACTGTGCCGGTTCAAGTCCGGCCCCGGGCACCATGTTGTTAGAGAGCTGGTGCCATCGCCAAGTGGTAAGGCCGCAGCCTGCAAAGCTGCTATCCCCAGTTCGAATCTGGGTGGCACCTCCACTCAACTAACATCTTTTTAACAATAACGGGTAGGTGGCTGAGTTGGTCGAAAGCACCGGTCTTGAAAACCGGCGAGGGTCACACCTCCGTGGGTTCGAATCCCACCCTGCCCACCATCACATATAACATTCCGGATTAGCTCAGCGGTAGAGTAGGTGACTGTTAATCACTTGGCCACTGGTTCGAATCCAGTATCCGGAGCCACAACCTTTTTTTCAAATCGCTAATTCCACAAAACACTCACCCCATATTCAGCATCCAAGGTGATATATTTGTTGTATTTGATCTTTTTACCATATTTTTTACTTGTTAATTCCACTTCAATCTCACCATCACTCAAAAGCTCTCTTACCTCTTTGTAATGCAACCACTTTCCATATTTTGCCAAAGCATTTTGCCAGATGCGAAAACCACATGTTGCATCGGTGCGGAGTTCAAAAAACTCACCATCTTCACTTACCCAGTGCGCGTTGGAGCATGCAAAAAGTTTGACCTTTTTGCCTCGCACCTCTTTGTCTCGAACTTCAATCTCACCATCATCACAATAAGGACATTTTCCAAGTATCATCACACACTCCTTGAAATCATTACATGTAATGTAGCAAACTTGCGTTACTTATAAGAAAAATATGGCATATTGCCAATTTTTGCTACAATACTTCTATGCAAACGAACTCCAACCAACTCGAACTTCTTAGTAACCTCAACAAGAGCTTTGAGGATGATTTTTACAAGTATGCCAAAACGCTACAGTTTAAAAAAGGGGCATCTCCATTTTATCCGGATGATCTGCTCAAACATTTTTATATTGTCGTAAGTGGGCGCATCAAAACCTACCAGATCAACTTTGAAAACAACAAAGAGCAAACGATCTTCATCTATAAACGGGGGGGGTATGTTTGATGTGATCTCACTGCTTGATGATCAACCACACGAGGTGATCTACGAGGTTTTGGAGGATTGTACAGTTTTAGAACTTCCGATACAACGGGTGCGTTTTTGGCTTGAGAATGATCCCACCTTTAGCGAAAAGTTTTTCCCCTATCTCGCCGCCCAGATGCGCCACACCGAAGAGGTTGCTACCGATCTGGCACTTTATGATACCCAAGACAGGCTTATTAACCTTTTGGTCGATAACCTCAACCCGCAAAAACGGTTCAAGTATCAACTGCTGCAAAACCTCTCCAACTCTGAGATCGCCAAACTTCTTG
>VCAY01000027.1:0-14279 GCA_013607635.1 Campylobacterota bacterium | reverse complement strand
AAACTTCTTGAAAAAACATCCCAAATGCTACTAAAGTAGCAAACTTCTCTTTTTAAATTTTTTACAATTACACCAGAAATAAAAAATTTTAAGGAGGCAGTGATGCTAGTTACAAGATATACAAACCCTGCAGTTAGTTTATTTAACGAGTTTCTTAACAATTATGAGAAAAAGCAAGAGGATGTTGAAGTAAGTGTCGATGAGAATGTACTTACGATCAAAGGAAAAAGAGAAGTAAAAAATGTTGTAGAAAAAGTTGAAGAGAGTGTTGAAAAAGGTTTAGAGACGGTCAAAGAGACATTTCACAATGTTGCTTCACATCTCCCTTTTGCCAACTTGGCAAAAAAGGACAGTGATACTTTTAATATCGAGATCGATTTACCGGGTGTTAAAAAAGAGGATATAGAATTAAAAGTAGAAGATGACTACCTTACAGTCACAGCTGTAAGAAAGTACAAAAATGAAGTGAGAGCTGAAGATTATTATCTGCAAGAATCTAACTTTGGTTTAATCTCACGAAGTTTTGTACTGCCAGATAGCATCGATCGAGACTCCATCAAAGCAAAATATGAAGATGGAAGACTCTATCTGACACTTGAAAAGGTAGCATCGAAAAAAGCTAAAACTATCTCTATCAAATAGGAGCCAAAGATGAAAAAATTCACAAAAGCGTTACTCATAAGCTCTTTAGGTGTGGCACTTTATGCTGCACCTATCTTTGTAAACGATCCAATCGATGATGAGTTTGCAAAGATGCAACAATACCTCAACTCGATGCTCCAAACACATCTAAGTGCACCGGCAATTGCAAACTACAACTACCCTAGAACCAATATTCAAGACACAAAAGATACCATCATACTCGATTTTGATCTTGCGGGGATCGATAAGAAAAATATCAAACTCAGCATTGATGAAAACAATGTGCTTACCCTAGAGGGGAAAAAAGAGAGTAAAGTAGAAGAGAAAGACGATAAAGGTGAGTATGTAAGACGGGAGATCTTTTACGGAAGTTTTCACCGTGCTATCCAACTACCCGAAAACATCGTGCAGGAGAAACTCAAAACAAAATATGAAAACGGTGTTTTACATGTAACGATTCCTAAAAAAGAGATCAAAAAACCTAAAGCAAAAATCATCCCTATAAACTAAGCTTTATAGGGTACAATGCGGTTTATGAATTACGATGAAAAGTTTGCGAAAGCGATACAAAACAGTTATTTTCATAAACTAAGCACAGATGAACAATTGTTCATAGAGCAAAAAGCACAACAGTTCCACTTCTCTTTCCAAGAGCTCAAACAGATCATCGGAATCGCACGCGATCTGGAACTTTGGGGGGAGGGAAGCATCATCAACATCTTCCCTGAACATGAGCAAAAAAGGGTTGTTTTTACCCGTCTTAAAGAGCGTTACGAACAGTTGCGCAACAAACCAAACTCTTATGAGAACTTCACACTTAAAAACATCCCAAAAGAGCAAAAATTCACCTTTACCTCCAAACCAAAAGAGGGTTTTGGGCTTGGGCTGTGTCCTGTTGCGAGTGAAAAAACACGCTGTTGTAATCTTTTAACGCTTGATGCGGTGGAGAGTTGCGGGTTTGACTGCTCTTATTGTTCGATCCAAAGTTTTTACAACCAAAATAATGTCACTTTTGACAGCAACTTTCACAAAAAACTCCAAAACCTTCAGCTTGATCCCAATAAAACCTACCATATCGGTACAGGACAAAGCTCAGACAGCTTAATGTGGGGCAATCGAGAGGGGCTACTTGATTCACTTTTTGATTTTGCCAAAAACAACCCCAATGTGATCTTGGAGTTTAAAACAAAATCAGATAACATCTCTTACTTTTTAGAGCATGATGTACCAAGCAATATCTTATGCACATGGAGTCTTAACACCCCAACGATCATACAAAACGAAGAGCACCTTACCGCTTCGCTAGAAAAAAGGTTACATGCCGCAAGAAAAGTAGCCGATCGAGGTGTTAAAGTTGGTTTTCATTTTCACCCTATCGTAGAGTATGTAGGATATCTTGAGGAGTATAGAAAAGTTTACGACACCCTTTTAGAGATGTTTACACCAAGCGAAGTGGCACTTGTGAGTTTTGGCACGCTCACATTTATCAAGCCGGTGATCAAACAGCTTCGATCACGCGATTTTCGCACCAAGATCACCCAGATCCCCCACGAAGATGCAAGTGGCAAAACATCCTACCCCTATGCAACCAAAGTAGAGATGTTTAAACACGCATACAAAAGTTTCAAACCGTGGCAAAATGGCAAAGATAACGTGTTTTTCTACCTCTGCATGGAGCCGCATGAGTTGTGGAGGGACACCTTTGGATACCAATACGCTACCAACAATGACTTTGAGCATGCAATGCTTGCGGCGTATTGCAAAAAAACCGGCAGAGATTATCTGATCTGATCTGCTAAAAAACATCCAACACCATACGGCTTTTTTGAGTAGTGTTGCTTGGCATCTTCCACCAACAAAGCGTGATACTCTTAATACACTTTCACAAGTTTAAGAGTTTTCATCGCTTGTGGCGGAAGAGATTCCTTTTTTAGGTACAATTAGGAAAAAAGATGACGGAACAACCAAATGCAGCTTAGCAAACACCTCGAACTTGGAAAACTCAATACCTTACGCGTTGACAGACTCACACCCCATGGGATCTTTTTAATGGCTGAAGATGGCAAAGATGTACTGCTGCCGCAAGCTTATGTAACTGATGCTATGCAAGAAGATTCACTCATCGAAGTATTTTTATATACAGACTCGGAAGATCGTCTCATCGCCACCACCCTCAAACCTTATGTGATGCTTGATCAGTTTGCTCTCTTAGAAGTAGTAGATGTGGCAAAATTTGGTGCCTTTTTGGACTGGGGGTTGCCAAAAGATCTGCTATCTCCTACAAAGCTGCAAAAAAACCCTTTTAAGATTGGTGAGAAACATTTTATCAAGGTGGTGTATGATGAAAAAACCCATCGACTTGTTGCTTCTGAGAAACTTGGGGATTTTTTCAACTACAGACCAAAAGGGCTACATCCAACACAAGAGGTAAGCATCATCCCCATCCAAAAAACTCCGCTAGGGTACAAATGTATTGTCAATGACAAATATGAAGGACTGATCTATCACAATGAGATTTTTAGCGATGTCATCATTGGAAATACTTTAAGAGCTTATATCAAAACAGTACGTAATGATGGCAAAATCGATCTTTCTTTGCGTCCTATCGGTGCCAAAAATGCAGCTACAGAAGCACAAAAAGTGCTGCAACTTCTTGAGCAAAACGGCGGTATCATGCCTTATAACTACAAAAGCGATGCTGAGCTGATCAAAGATGTTTTTTCTATGAGTAAAAAAGGGTTCAAACGCTCACTGACAAAACTGCAAGAGGATGGGAAAATTATCATAAAAGAGACAGGCATATACCTGCCCTAGTTGTTTAACCCTAAAGTTGGTTGGGCTTTAAGGATATACAAGGAGAATCGTAAGAAAAATTATATCTCTTAGTTGTTACAATAGTGTTAACAGATGTAGCATCAATAGCAAAAAAAGGAAAAAAATGAAACAGTGCAATTCACTTCAAGAGGTAAGACAAGAGATAGATAAGATAGATATGCAGCTTGTAGATCTGATCTCGCAAAGGAGTCATTTTATCCGTCAAGCGGCATCGTTTAAAAACACGGTTGATGAAGTAAAGGCAGAAGATCGCATCGATGACATTATGCAAAGAGTTCGCACAAAAGCGATTGAGTTTAACATCAATCCAAACATGATCAGTGAGCTTTTTACGATCATGATTAATGAGATGGTGGAGACGGAGATCGCAGAGTTTAGAAACTCTGGAAAATTTTAACATTCAGGTTAAACTCGAATTAGCGTGTGGGGTTATCAACTCTATTAACATTACCTTTGTTATAATGCCGCCATAAAATATGAGAGGTTATCTATGCGACGATCAGCTTTACTAACATTATTACCGTTGCTAGCACTCCAACTTCCCGCTTTTGATGACTACAGGTGTAGCGAAGTATGCCTGCATGAAGAGAATCAACCGATAAAAAATACCGATTCACTTGATGATGCGTTATCTCATGGTCATTTTCATGCACATATCAGAGTAGCACATATTTCTCAAAAAGAGGATGCTGTAGATTCAAAAACCACTTACGGCACGACAGTTGGGGGTGAACTTCAGTACCAAACGGCAAATTTTTACAACTTTTCTGCCACCATATCAGCCTACATTTCACAAAAAATCGCTCCACTTAGTGGTGATTTTCATCAAGACAAACTCAATACCGATTTTTTTAATCAAAACGGCGAATCGATTGCATATCTTGGTGAGAGTTATCTTGAATATCAAAAAGAGAAGCTCAACATTCGCTTAGGTCGTCAACAGCTCGACACCCCATTCAATGATCGCGATGATATCCGCATGCTGCCAAATACTTTTTCGGCATTAACCGTTGGATATGGGGGGATCGAACATTTTGTTTTTATGGCAGGCTATGTTAACGCTTGGGCAGGATTTGATTCTGGAGAGGATATCTCAAAATTTAAAGATTTTCCAGGCGAGAATAGCAATGGCAAGGGAGCATGGATCCTCGGTGTTCAAAACGATTCATTTGACAATCTTGAGCTGCAAGGATGGTACTACAGTGTTGACAAACTGGCCAATATACTGTATTTCGATGCCAATTACGAAACACAATACAACAACCTCAATACTGTAACTGGAGTGCAGTTTGCACATTACACAGAACAAGGATCTTCAACTATCGATGGAGATATTGTTGGCTTGAACGCAGAGATTGCTTTCTCTCGTTTGCACCTTGGAGTTGCCTACAACAATGTCAACACCCCTAAGAGGAAAAAGCTCATTATCGGCTATGGTGGCGGACCTTACTTTACTTCCATGGAAGAGATGACCATCGATGGGATCAATAACGCAAAAGCATACAGATTCTTTGCTCAGGTTTCATTGCAGCCTGTAGCAGAGGATTTAACACTTTTGTACGCCTATGGCTACTTTAGTGGGAATGACGGAAGTGACAACAGTCTTAAAGTAGTTAATGATGAAAACGATCTTGTCTTAACTTACCCACTCAATGAAAAACTTGATTTTGAACTAAGTTATGCCAACATTAGAGATAAGCAACAAAACAATAACAACAACACCGGATACAAACGGGTCTTAGCAAGACTCAATTACTTTTTTTAGGAGGAAAGTATGAATTCTTTAACCATGCGAAACTCACAACCATAAAAGAGGCAGCAATCGTACAGGAGCAAATGACCATACCCAATGCACTCGATTTTTTTAAACTCAAAGTCGATATCATCCAGATCCAACAATGGCTTACAGATATCTCCGCTACCAGAGCGGCACCCGGTTTTGATGACGGGTACGATGAAGCTAAAAAAGCGTACGATGATGCAAACAAAATTCTCAATGAACTCATGCACCAATTCACAAATGCAGGTGATGTTAAGATGACGCAAACGCTTAAGATATTTCAATCCGATATGCTTGATTATTACAATGTTGGTAAAAAGATGGCAAATGCCTACATTGTAGGTGGTCCGGAGTCAGGAAATAAATTGATGGAGGAGCTTGACCCGTTTGCTGAGAAGCTTGCAGAGAAATTACAAAAATAGGTTGATCTGTATGAGAAAAAAGCAAAAGAGCAATCCATAGCAATACACCATAAAACTTCACAGGCGATTAACTCTATACTCTTTGGTTCCCTTGGATTAATCCTCGTTACTATACTTGCCTTTGTTTTTATTATGAAAAAATTGTCCCCTATTGTTCTTATCCAAAAATATCTCTTAAAAGTAGGTGAACTCGATCTTACACAACAACTCCATATTGAGGGCAACAACGAGATAGCAGTTATCGCCAAAGAACTTGTTAAGATGATCGCCACTTTGAAAGATTTTTTAACAGACACACAGGAAAATTCACAACAAAATACAATCATTGCCAATAAACTCTCTGATGTTGCTACAGATTTTAGACAAAGTACTGAACACTCATTAACCAATATCAACACAACAACATCTCAAGCCATTGCGATCAAACAAGAGATGCAACATAATATCGAGAATATCCGAAAATCTGAAAAAGAGATTGTCAACGCCAACGATAACCTTGGTGATGCAAAAGAGACTATTGTTGCACTGACCTCAAAAGTACAAGAGACGGCACAGTTAGAGTCAGAACTCTCTCTTGAGATGGAGAACCTTTCAAAAGATGCGAGTGAAGTCAAATCGATACTTACTGTTATATCTGATATTGCAGACCAAACGAATCTGCTTGCTCTCAATGCAGCCATTGAGGCAGCACGAGCTGGGGAACATGGTCGTGGTTTTGCTGTTGTAGCAGATGAAGTTAGAAAACTGGCAGAGCGAACACAAAAATCATTAGCAGAGATCAATGCCACCATCAATGTAGTAGTACAATCAATCATCGAAGCATCCTCCAAAATGAATGGTAATGCCCAAGAGATTCAAGAACTTGCCAATGTTGCTGCAGATGTAGAGACGAAAATCAATGAAACCGTTGCCATCGTAAGTGGTGCAGTTACTACCAATCAAGAAGCAGTAGATGCTTTTGAACAAGCAGGTAAAAAAGTAGATGTCGTTGTTACCAATATAGAAAGTATCAATGAGATTGCGCAAACAAATACGCAAAAAATTGAAGAGGTAGCTACAGCTTCCAAAGATCTTAATGATGCAATGAAAGTATTAAACGAAAAAATCGCTACCTTTAAAGCTACTCTTTATTTGTATCTGTAAGTGATACGACCTTTATCGAGTGAGTATGGTGTAAGCTCAAGCTTTACACGATCCCCTGGCAAGATCTTGATATAGTGCATACGCATTTTTCCTGCGATATGACAAAGGATAATGTGTCCATTGTCAAGCTCTACACGAAATGTAGCATTCGGTAATGCTTCAATGATCTTGCCGTCAACCTCAATAACATCTGCTTTAGCCATATTTAGTCCTTTTTTTAACTCTTATGCGAGAGATAGTATCTCAGCTCTGCCACCAATAACAGCAACAGTATGCTCATAGTGTGAACCGCGCAGTCCGTCGGCACTAACAACATCCCAACCATTATCCAAGATAACAGGTTTGCCATCTTTTTGACATATCATAGGTTCCAAGCAAAAAACCATCCCATTTTTTATCTTCGGGCCCGATTTTGGGCTTCCACCTGCTAGATAGTTAGGGATCTCCGGCTCTTCATGTGGCTTTTTACCAATGCCATGACCACAAAAGTCTCTTAGTGGCACAAACCCTCTTTGCTTGATAAACTGCTCCATCAAGTAAGAGAGTTCTTTAAAACGGATCCCATCTTTAATATTCTCGATCGCATAGTATAAAGTATCTTTTGCACACGCAATCAACGCTTCATCCTCTTTGCTCATCGCTCCAACACCGACACTGATCGCCGCATCACCAAAGTAGCCATCGATTTCTGTACCCACATCATAACCGATCACATCACCCTCTTGGAGCTTATAATCTGTCGGTATGCCGTGAATAATAACTTCATTGAGTGATGTACAAACAGCATTTGGAAAGCCGTACAAGCCTTTAAAAGATGGCTTGGCACCAAGTGATCTAATATGATCTTCAGCCATAGCATCAAGTTCTTTAAGGCTTGCACCGATTTTTGTGTTTTTACGAAGAAGTTCGAGGGTACTGCCAACAATCTTGTTAGCAGCACGAAGTTTTTCTATCTCTTGTGGTTTTCTAAGAGCGATCGCCATTATCTACAGACCGACCGCACTTAGCGTTTCGTATTTGCTCATATAGATCTGAGCCTCGATCTTTCTCATCGTATCAAGTGCAACTTGAACAACGATCAACACCGCAGTACCACCAAAGAAGAACGGAACACCCATCCCTTTGATGATCATAAATGGCAAGGTAGCCACAAGACCAAGATAAAGCGCACCTGTAACTGTCAAGCGACTTGCTGTTTCATTGAGGTACTCTTTTGTAGCTTCACCGGTACGAATACCTGGGATAAAACCACCTTGGCGCTTGAGATTATCAGAGATATCTTTTGCGTTGAAAGTGATCGATGCATAGAAAAATGCAAAGAAGATAACAAAAACAAAAGTTAAAAAGTTAAAAAAGTACCCATTAGGGTTGATAAAATCGGCTATAGCCTGTACTGTAGGGTTTGAGCTGCTTGAAAGCACCGTCATAGGGAACATCAAAATCGCACTCGCAAAGATAACAGGGATAACTCCCGAGAGGTTCACTTTGATAGGGATATAGTTCATAACACGCTTGTTTTGGTTTTGCATCATCGTTTTTTTCGCATAAGTGATAGGCACACGACGCTCACCAAGCTCCACATAAATAATGATCGCAATAGTAACAAACACAAGTGCTAAAATAGCAAGAACCGTTAAAAAGCTCATCGCTCCTGTGTTGACCATTGTGACTGTTTGACCAATTGCACCTGGAATTGCAGAAACAATACCCGCAAAGATGATCAAAGAGATACCGTTACCAATACCACTTTGTGTAATCTGCTCACCAATCCACATCAACAACATTGTTCCAGCAAGCATGGAGACAGCTGAGAGAACAACAAATGTTGTATGATCCGCTAAGATAGCACTGTTACCATTTGGTCCTGTCAGGCTTTGCAATCCTACACTTACACCAACAGCTTGGATCAATGTAATCACGATGGTTGCGTAACGGATAATCTGCATATATTTCACCATACCATCACGCTCTTTTTTCATCTGCCCCAAAGCAGGAAAGGTCGCAGCAAGCAACTCCATGATGATAGAAGCAGTGATATATGGCATGATACCAAGTGAGATAACAGAAAATCTTTGCACAGCTTTTCCACTAAACATATTGAATAATCCAAGAGCGTCCGCTTGGTGAGAATCAAAAAATGAAGCAATAACAGCAGTATCTACGCCAGGTACCGGCACATAAGCCAGCAGGCGGTAGATAAATAAAAACCCGATAGTAATAAGTATCTTATTGACTAGATTTTTATTCACGACTAGTTACCTGTAGTTGTAACGTTTTCGTCTTTGATTTTTGATGCAAGATCTTTCACTGATGCACCTACAAGTTTTACTTTTTTCACAGAATTTGCCATCTTGTGAACACCACGGATAGACTCCATCGTGATCTCATCAAGCTCGGCCACTGCTTTGATCTTTTCAACGTTGATCACATAAGGCTTTACAATTTTAGAGGTAAAACCGATCTTTGGTAAACGTTTTGCAAGTGGTTGTTGACCACCCTCAAAGTTTCTTTTTCTTTTGTAACCGCTACGAGATTTTTGACCTTTTTGACCACGAGTAGCAGTTTTACCCATACCGGAACCTTGACCACGCCCCACTCTTTTTTTAGAGTGTGTTGATCCAACGGCCGGTGTTAAGTTTTCAATACCCATCTTCTTATCCTTTTAGTCTGCTAAGTGCTTCTACAGTAGCACGAACTAGTGTGTTTGGATTGTTAGAACCGATAGATTTTGTAAGGATATCTTGGATCCCTGCAAGCTCTAGTACCGGACGAGTTGCCCCACCGGCGATAACACCCGTACCCTCAGATGCCGGCTTAAGTAAAACGCGAGAAGCGTTATACTTGTGCTCGATATCGTGAGCGATTGTTGTACCTTTGATGCTTACAGTTGTGAGGTTTTTAAAAGCGTTATCTACAGCTTTTTTGATCGCATCAGGAACCTCTTTAGCTTTTCCTGATCCAAAACCTACAGTACCGTTTTTATCACCTACTACTACCAAAGCAGTAAAACGGAATCTTCTACCACCTTTAACAACCTTAGTCACACGGCCAATATTTACAATTGATTCTTCAAAATCATCTCTATTGATTTCCATAGTGTCCCCTAGAACTTAATTTCATTAGCGCGAAGTGCATCACCAAATGCTGCAATCACACCGTGGTATTGATAACCGTTACGATCAAACACGATAGATGTAAGACCAGCCTCTTTAAGTTTATCTGTAAAGGCAGCCGCAAGTGCAACAGCACCCTCTTTGTTGCTTTTTGCAGAGATAGCTTTAGAGTTTAATGCACATAGAGTTGTTCCAGTTGCATCATCGATCGCTTGTACACTGAGGTAACGATTTGATCTAAATACAGAAACACGAGGAAGTGTAGCACTACCAGATACTTTTGCACGAATACGGCGTTTACGCTTGATGCGGTTAGCCAATTTGCTTTTTAATACTTTAGCGTTCATCTAACTTCCTTTCTTATTTCTTAGCAGTTTTACCGGCTTTACGCACGATATGCTCATCAATGTATTTAACACCTTTACCTTTGTATGGCTCTGGTGGACGGAAACTTCTAACTTCCGCTGCAACTTGACCAAGAAGTTGCTTGTCATGAGATTTTAAAATGATAACATTTTTCTCAACAGCAGCTTCAATTCCCTCTGGAAGATCGTAATTGATATCGTGAGAGAATCCAAGTTGAAGATTAAGAACTTTACCTTTTACAGCAGCTCTGTAACCAACACCGTTAATCTCAAGTTTTTTCTCATAACCAGTAGTAAGTCCAGTTACGATGTTTTGAGCCAATGCTCTGTATGTACCCCAAAAAGCTCTATGCTCACGAGAGTCAGAAAGATTTTTAAAAGTCAAAACATTACCTTCAACTTCAAAAGAAACGTTTCCTTTTGTATCAAGATCAACGCTTTTGTTCCCTTTAGCGAAAGTGATAACATTACCATTTGTGCTAACTTTGATATCAGCAGCAAATTCTACAGGATTTTTTCCAATTCTTGACATGCTATCTCCTTACCAAACCGTACACATTACTTCGCCACCAATACCAAGCTCGTAAGCTTTGTCATTTGGTAGGACACCTTTTGAAGTACTTACAATGATAGTACCGTAACCATTTTTAAAACGCTTGATCTCATCTCTACCTTTGTAAACACGACGACCAGGTTTTGAAACTCTTTTCATCTCATTGATCACACATTTTTCATTTTCATCGTACTTCAATACAACATTGATAGTCTTCTTCACACCGTCTTCTACAACGTTGCAACTATCAAGATAACCTTTTTCTACTAAGATGTTAGCTACCGCTTCAACACTTTTTGAGTGGATCAAAGTTGTTGTAGCTAATCTTCTCATTCCAGCATTACGGATACGTGTTAACGCATCAGATACCAAATCATTAATTGCCATTTTTTTTCCTTATTGCATAAGTTGTCGCAAAACGACAACCGCTTACATTTAGAAGTTTCCTCTTGATTACCAAGAAGACTTTCTAACGCCTGGGATTAAACCTTCATTTGCCATTTTTCTAAAACAGATACGGCAAATACCAAAGTCACGGATGACAGAGTGTGGACGACCACAGATCTGACATCTTGTGTATGCACGAACTTTAAACTTTGGAGTTCTTTTCGCTTTTGCGATCATCGATTTCTTAGCCATTAGTTACCCCCTTTAGTAAAAGGCATACCCATTTTCTCTAAAAGGGTAAACGCTGCTTTATCTTCGTTTGCAGTTGTCACGATTGTGATATTCATACCGTGAATCTGCATGATAGAATCGTAGTTAACTTCAGGAAAGATCAACTGCTCTTGGATACCAAAGTTATAGTTACCACGACCATCGAAACCGTTTCTTGCTACACCACGGAAGTCTTTCACACGAGGAAGTGCGATAGAAACAAGGCGATCAAAGAAGTTGTACATATTTTCACCACGAAGTGTTACACGAACACCTACCGGCATATCTTCACGAACCTTAAAACCTGCAACAGATTTCTTAGCAATTACAATGGAAGCTTTTTGACCAGCGATTGTCGTGATAGTGTCTTGAATGTTTTGCATAAGCTTGTTGTCTTTCATTGCAAAACCTGCACCTACAGAGATAACGATCTTTTCTAATGCTGGAATATCCATAACATTTTTGATCCCTAACTCAGACTGTAATTCTGGTTTTAAAGCTAAATATTTTTCTTTTAAACGAGCCATCTATTATGCCTCCACTTTACGTACGTTTGAAACATCGATAGGCATCTCTTTATTTACATGTCCGCCTTTGGTGTTCTCTTCAGTTGGTTTAACAGCTTTTTTAGCTATCTTACAACCCTCTATGATTACTTTGTTTTTCTTAGGTAAAACAGCTAACACAGTTCCTGTCTTACCTTTGTCGTCACCAGCGATGATCTCTACAGTATCACCTTTTTTGAATTTGAATTTTGCCATTACACAACCTCCGGAGCAAGAGATACGATCTTCATAAATCCAGCATAACGAACTTCACGACCGATTGGTCCGAAAATACGAGTACCGATTGGCTCTCTCTTGTCATCGAGAATAACCGCTGCATTGTCATCAAAACGGATAAGTGAACCATTTTCTCTTTGGATCTCTTTGTGTGTTCTAACAATAACAGCTTTTACAACTTTACCTTTTTTTACTTTGGCAGTTGGGATCGCTTTTTTTACAGAAGCGACAATAACGTCACCAACTGTTGCATAACGACGCTTAGAACCGCCAAGAACCTTAATACACATAATCTCTTTAGCACCAGTGTTGTCAGCAACATTTAAACGAGAGAAACTTTGAATCATTTTACGCTCCTTGTACTACTGACTTCAGTCTAAAAGATTTTCTTTTTGAAATTGGACGACATTCGATCGCTACGACCTCGTCACCAACTTTTGCCTCGCTGCGCTCATCATGTACCAAGTACTTTTTGAAACGCTTCACAACTTTGTGGTAACGAGGATGCATTACACGGCGTTCAACCAAAACAGTAATAGTCTTCTCACCAGCAATTTTTACAACATTACCTTGAATTTCACGTTTATGTGTCATCGCCCGTCCCTTACTTTGCTACTGCAGTTAATGCAGTATTGATTCTTGCAATATCTTTCTTAGCAGCTCTAAGCTCACTAGTGTTTTGTAATTGCATCATTTTTTGTTTAATTTTTAGAGTAAACAGCTCAGTTTTCTTCTCTTTAAGCATCGCTTGAAGTTCAGCTGCACTTTTACCTGCTAAATCAGAATATTTCATTGCTCATCTCCGCAGTAACAATTTTTGTTTTAAATGGTAGTTTGTGCATTGCCAATGTCAAAGCTTCACGAGCCAGATCATGTGGCACACCACCCATTTCAAAGATGATACGACCAGGTTTAATATTCATTACCCACTGATCAACTGGACCTTTACCCTTACCCA
Organism: Campylobacterota bacterium; assembly: GCA_013607635.1. Lineage (GTDB taxonomy): Bacteria > Campylobacterota > Campylobacteria > Campylobacterales > Sulfurimonadaceae > Sulfurimonas. The sequence continues at coordinate 1,029 of VCAY01000027.1, read as the reverse complement.
TACGAACTTCCAAAGGACGTTTTGTTAGAGGTTTTGCAGGGAAAACACGGATCCAGATCTTACCATTTCTTTTGATGTGACGTGTCGCAGAGATACGAGCCGACTCAATCTGACGAGAGTTGATACGACCAGCTTCTACTGCTTTGAAACCGATGTCACCAAAAGCTAACTTGTAACCTGAACGAGCGTAACCACGGTTACGACCCTTCATCACTTTACGATATTTTGTTCTTTTTGGCATTAACATGATTAATCAGCCTTTCTCGGAGCACGTTTACCTTTGCGCTCACGTTTTTCTTCTTTAGCTTCTGCAGGGATCCCTTTCGTAAGTACTTCACCTTTGAAGATCCATACTTTTACACCGATGATACCGTATGTAGTATGAGCTTCTGCGAAACCATAATCGATCTTAGCACGAAGTGTGTGTAGAGGAACTCTACCTTCAAGATACCACTCAGTTCTTGCCATCTCAGCACCACCAAGACGACCTGAAACTGAAACTTTGATACCTTTAGCACCGCTTCTTTGTGCACCTTGCATAACTTTCTTCATAGCACGTCTAAATGCAACACGACGCTCTAATTGCGTTGCAACGTTTTCCGCTACTAGCTGAGCAGAAATTTGAGCTTTTTTCTCTTCTTTGATGTTTACAGAAACAGCTTTACCAATAAGGTTTTGAAGATTTGTTTTTAGCTTCTCGATATCTGCACCTTTTTTACCGATGATGATACCAGGACGCGCAGCGATGATCGTTACACGTAATCTTTTTACCGTTCTTTCGATGATGATGTTAGAAACACCAGCATAATAAAGTTCTTTTTTCAAAAATGTTCTGATCTTGTGATCTTCACCTAAACTTGCAGGAGCAGTTTTGAAGTTAGGAAACCATCTACTCTCCCAGTTACGGTTGATACCAAGACGTAAACCAATAGGATTAACTTTCTGACCCATACTATTTACCCTCTACTTCTACTAAGATATGTGCTGTTGGTTTTCTAATACCTGAAGCCATACCACGAGCACGTGGAC